>CANGSN010000225.1 GCA_947455805.1 Planctomycetota bacterium | reverse complement strand
GTCTTCGCCATTGCCGCCGAAGTAGACGGCGACGCCGATCGGCGCGGTGCGCGGCGTCACCGTGGCGATGCGGACCCGGTCGCCGCCGTCGCCGAGCCAGCGCAGGACGACCGGCGTCGGCAGCGCCGGCACGCCGCGGTCGGGGAAGCCGGCCCCGGCGAACACCATGCCGTCCTGCTTCAGCCAGACGAGCGCAGTGACCGCGACGTAGCCACCACCGAGCACGAGCAACAGGGCGAGCACGAGCCTCCGGATCGCGTGCGTCACGACGACAGGCCGCGGGCCGCGAGCATGCGTTCGACGTACTTGGCGATCACGTCGACCTCGACGTGCAGCGAGTCGCCGACGCGCTTGCTGCCCAGCGTCGTGTTCGCCGCCGTGTGCGGGATCACGGCGATGCCGACCTGGTGGTCGCGCTGGCCGGCGATCGTCAACGACACGCCGTCGAGCGTGATCGACCCCTTGGCCACGCAGTAGCGCGCGAGGTCGGCCGGGATCGCCGCCCACAGTTCACCGCCGTGCTGAGGGTCGATGGCCTCGACCACGGAACCGGTGCCGTCGACATGGCCCTGCACGAGGTGGCCGCCGAGCGGGTCGCCAGCGCGCAGCGCCGCCTCGAGGTTCAGCTGGTCGCCGACCGCGGCCCGACCGAGCCAGGTCCGGCGCAGGGTTTCGGTGCTCAGGTGGAACTCGGCGACCCCGTCGAACAGGGCGACCATGGTGCAGCAGACACCGGACAAGGCGATCGAATCGCCGATGCGGTGGATGCCCGGCAGCCCGGCCACCTCGACCCGCAAACGCAATTCGTCGCCCACCCGCGCGCGGCCATGCACCGTTCCAACCGTCGTGACCAGACCCGTGAACATGCTCCGAAGGTAGCGAACGCCGTTTCGGGTGCACCTGTCGTCTTGACCGAACCGGCCTCCCCCCCTAGTCTCTCCGCCCCTTGTTCGCGGCAGGGGCTCCTTGCACTGCGCCATCCTGACACTCTTTCCGGCGGCCATCCGGCCCTACCTGGACGAGAGCATCCTCGGGATCGCACAGGCGCAAGGCAACCTCCGGGTCGACCTGGTCGACTTCCGGAACCACGCTCTGGACCCGCACCGCACGGTCGACGATCGACCGTTCGGCGGCGGCCCGGGGATGGTGCTCAAGCCCGAACCGATCTTTGCAGCCATCGAGGACATGGAGCGCACCCACGGTGCGTTCCACAAGATCCTGCTCTGTCCGCGCGGTCGCACCTTCGACCAGACGCGCGCCCGCCAGCTCAGCCGCATCGATCGGCTGATGTTCCTGTGCGGCCGCTACGAAGGGTACGACGAGCGCATCCGGACCGGCTTCGCCTGGGAGGAGATCTCGCTCGGCGACTTCGTGCTGGCCGGCGGCGAACTCGCCGCCATGGTCGTGCTCGAAGCCGCGGTGCGCCTGATCCCAGGCGTGCTCGGATGCGCGCAGTCGGCGGAACTCGAGTCGTTCGAAGGCGAACTGCTCGACTATCCGCAGTACACGCGTCCGCGCGAGTTCCGCTCCGAGAAGGTGCCCGACGTGTTGATGTCGGGCGACCACGCGGCGGTGGCCCGTTGGCGACTCGAGCAGGCTCGGCTCCTCACCGCGCGGAAACGCGCGGCGGCCTCCCCTCCGTCTTCCCCGTTGGAATCCCCGTTGGAATCTCCTGATCGCGCCAGTGAGCGCGAGCCCTTCTGATCATGAACCTCCTGCGCCAGCTCGAACTCGAGCACATGAAGGCTTCGGTCCCGGACTTCGGGATCGGCGACTCCGTCGACGTCCACTACCTGATCAAGGAAGGGGACAAGGAGCGCGTGCAGCTCTTCTCCGGCACGGTGATCTCGCTGCAGGGCGGCGGCACCCGCCGCAGCGCGACGATCCGTCGCCTCGTCGCCGGCGAAGGCGTCGAGCGCACGTTCCCGCTGCACAGCCCGCGCGTCGCCGACATCCAGGTCCGCGAGCGCGGCGTCATCCGTCGCGCCAAGCTCTACTACCTGCGCGATCGCGAGGGCAAGGCCACCCGCCTGGACCCGAACCTCGGCAAGCTGCAGTACCCGCGCTCGCGCAAGGGCAGCGGCAAGACCGCGAAGTGATCTGCGGCGACGCGGTCGCCAGCAGCTCCGGCCTGCAGCCGCCTCGTCTCAGGGCCTGCATTGAGGGCGGATTGCGATGCCGGCAGGGCTGCGGACCGCATTGACCGTCCCGAAGCAAGGGCCGATGCCGGTCTGCGGCACCGGCCCGATTCGTTTGGTTCCGTCCCCTCCGACCCCGATTTCCCTGCAGACTGATCCTGCTCGGATCGTCGGGCCGTATCCTCCGCGCCCCATAGTGCGAGCTCCGCTCGCATGTTCGCGCACCGAATCGCCATGCTCGAGAACGCCAGTCGTCAGTTGTTCCTGGTCCTGCTGACCATCGTCGCCGGCCTCCTCTGCGTGCTGACCCTCAACGTCCCGTTGGGCATCGACCTGAAGGGTGGCACGCAGCTGCTCTACGAGCTGCCGCGCGACGTGCTGGAGAAGATGCGTGATCGCGAGGGGGTGCAGATCGATCAGGTCGTCGACCAGGCCATCAAGGTCATCGCCGAGCGCATCGACCCGACCGGCACGCTGGATCCGTTGATCACCCGCAGCGGCGAGACCGGCATCCTGATCGAGCTGCCCTACTTCAAGGACAAGTCCGAGGAGAAGCGCGTGCTCGAGCGCGTCGGCAACCTCGGCCGCCTGGAGCTGCGCATCGTCGCCGACAAGGACTTCGACCTGCAGCCGGGCCGCTTCAACCTGCAGTTCGAGCGGCAGAAGCTCGAGGCCTGGCTGAAGATCCCGGAGAACGCCGCCCGCGTGCGCGAGGACGCGCGCTACATCCGCACCTTCAACGAGAACCAGATCGACGGTCCGCAGGCGTTCGGCAAGCTGGCCTGGTACGCGCACGAGATCCTGCCTACCGGCAAGGACGGCGATCAGTGGGACTACACGTTCGCGATCGGGGGCACCGAGGACCTGAAGGCCGCGGCCGTCAAGTTCTTCGAAGACGCCGACCACAACGGCGGCAAGCTGACCGAGGCGATGCGCAAGAAGGAACCGCGCGAGCGGAGGCTGATCGAGTTCCTGGCGCTGAACCTGGTCGAGGAGCACTTCACCGGCGAGGACCTGAATCCGGCCGACGTGCACCCGGACATGGACCCGCGCACCGGCGGCCAGGCGGTCGCCTACGCGGTCCAGCCGAACAAGATGCAGGCCTACGCCGACTGGTCGGGCCGCTACATCAACAAGCACAGCGCGATCGTGCTGAACGGCATCGTCAAGTCGGCGCCGGTGTTCAACGGTCGCATCCCGGGCCGCGGCATCATCAGCGGCGGCTTCACCAAGGCCGAGGTCGAGGACCTGGTCAAGGTGCTGCGCACCGGCTCGCTGCGCGTCGAGCCCGAACTGCAGAGCAACCTCAGCATCGGCCCGAACCTCGGTGAAGCGGCGACCCAGCGCGGCATGCTGTCGCTGGCGATCGGCGCCGTGCTCGTGTTCGCGTTCATGCTCTGGTACTACGGCGTCGCCGGCAGCATCGCCTGCGTGACGCTGGTGCTGAACATCTTCCTGCTGTGGGCCAGCATGGTGCTGCTGCAGGCGACGGTGACGCTGCCCGGCCTCGCCGGCATCGTGCTGACGATGGGCATGGCCGTCGACGCCAACGTGCTCATCTACGAGCGCATCCGCGAGGAGCTCGAACGCGGCAAGGACCTGCTGCGCGCGGTGCGCGCCGGCTTCGACCGCGCGATGTCGGCGATCCTCGACTCGAACATCACGACGTTCCTGGTCGGCATCGTGCTCTACAACGTCGGCGTCGGCCCGGTGCGCGGCTTCGCCGTGACGCTGATGGTCGGCATCGTCACCACGGTGTTCACGCAGTTCTTCGTCACGCGCCTCCTGTTCCACTTCGCGATCGAGAAGAACAAGCTGCAGAACTACAAGCCGCGCCGCCTGTGGGCCGACCTGAAGCTCGACTACGTCAAGTGGATCAAGCCGGCGTTCGCCACCAGCATGGTGGTCATCGTCGTCGGCCTCGCCCTGGTGCTGATGGCGCCGCGCGAGACCGTGCTCGGCATCGACTTCACCGGCGGCGCCAACCTGCAGATGGTGCTGGCGACGGCGAAGAGCGACGAAGCGGTGCGCAAGCAGCTCGGCGCCGACGAAGGCTTCAACAAGCAGTACTCGAACGTCTCGCTGAACTCGATCGGCGAGCGCTCGGCGGACGGCACCGGCCAGCAGTTCAACGTGCGCGTCAAGTTGAACGACGCGCAGCGCAAGGTCATCGAAGAGGAGCGCGAGGCCCATCGCGAGGCCCGCAAGCAGGCCATCGACGAGAACCAGGCGCCGCCGGCCCCCTACCAGCCGCCGTACGTGAAGGAGCTGCAGCGGGTGTTCGCCAGCGACCTGGTGCAACCGGCGTTCGCCAACCCGTCGCTCACCGAGCACGCGACGCAGAAGGCCACGCTGCAGTACGCGCGCATCGAGGTGCACTTCGCCAGTGACGTCGACGTCGAGACGGTGCGCAGCCGCCTGCAGAAGCCGCTGGCGCAGAGCGAAGTGAAGCCGCTCGGCGACGCCACCGCCAAGACCGCGAAGGACCTGGCGATCGAATGGGTCGCACCGATCTCGCTGCGCGCCTGGCAGCTCGCCGAGACCGTGCAGAAGGAGCTGGTCGGCCTGAACGGCACCGACAACAACCCGGTGCTGCTGTCCGACCCGTTCCCGTCGGCGCAGGAGATGCAGGGCCGCCTCGTCAACGACCTGCGCAACGCCGCCATCGGTGCCTTGATCCTGTCGTGGCTGCTGATCGTGTTCTACCTGCGCATCCGCTTCCACGAGTACAAGTACGGCATCGCCGCCGTCGTGGCGCTGATCCACGACGTGCTGGTGGCGCTGATCGCGGTCGTGCTCGCCAACCAGGCCGGCATCGTCGAAGGCGAGATCAACCTGGCGCTGATCGCCTGCTTCCTGACGATCATCGGCTACTCGGTCAACGACACGATCGTCATCTTCGACCGCATCCGCGAGAACGCGATGGAGAACGTGCGCCAGGGCAAGAGCGAGCCGTTCCGCAACCTGATCAACCGCGCGCTGAACCAGACGATGTCGCGCACGCTGCTGACCAGCGGCCTGACGCTGCTGGTCGTCATCGCCCAGTTCCTGGTCAACTGGGGCCGCGGCTCGGATCTCGAGGGCTTCGCCTTCGCGATGATCGTCGGCATGATCTCGGGCGTCTACTCGACGATCTACATCGCCGCGCCGATCCTGATCTGGCTCGACAAGGGCGACCTCGCCAACCCGAAGCTGCGCGAAGCGATCGTCGACGTCGACGTGCTGGCCGAGAACGAAGCGCGCGCCGCCGCCGAGGCCGAAGCGAAGGCCGCCGAAGCCAAGGCCAAGGCGTCGGGCGCCTGATCGGGCCCGGAGCCGCGATGCACACGCCCCACGCCGCCCCGCGGTTCCCGGAGCGGCTGTCGCCGTTCGAGCTGCGCAGCACGCCGCTGCTGCGCACCGACGTGTTGGTGATCGGCAGCGGCATCGCCGGCGCCTGCACCGCGCTGCACGCAGCCGACGCCGGCGCCCAGGTGCTGCTGCTCGCCAAGGGCGAGCTCGACGACACCAACACCGCCTGGGCGCAGGGCGGCATCGCGGTCGTGCAGCTGCCCGAGGACAGCATCGCCACCCACGTCGCCGACACGCTGCGCGTCGGTGCTGGCGTCGCTGATCCGGACGTGGTGCAGCGCATCGTC
>CANGSN010000224.1 GCA_947455805.1 Planctomycetota bacterium | reverse complement strand
GCACTTCGCGGGGCTGCACGCAGCGCGGGCGCTGGCTGGGCCGGCCGCGGCGATCGCGCAGGCGCTCGACGACTTCCACGATGCGGCGGCGAACGGCGACGAGGATCGCTACTTCGCCCTGCTGCCCGACGACGCGGTGTTCCTCGGCACCGACGCGAGCGAGCGCTGGACCGGCGCCGAGTTCCGCCGCTTCGCGCTGCCCTACTTCCAGCGGCCGGAGGCGTGGACCTACGTGCCGTTGCAGCGCCACGTCACCGTGCTGGCCGACGGCGAGCACGCGTGCTTCGACGAACTGCTCGACAACGACGGCTACGGCATCTGCCGCGGCAGCGGCGTGCTGGTGCGCCGCTCTGGGCGCTGGGTGCTGCAGCTCTACGACCTGTCGATCCCGATGCCGAACGACCTGGCGGCGGCGTTCGCGCAGCGCATCCGTGCGTTCGCCGACGGCCAGCCGGCGCCGGTGACGACGGTGATCCTGGTGCGGCACGCCGAGAAGGGCGCCGACGGCGACGATCCGGAGCTGACCGAAGCCGGGCGCGCGCGGGCCGCGGCGCTGGTGCGCACGCTGCGGGACGTGCCGATCGACGCGGTGTGGCACAGCGAGTACCGGCGCACGGCGCTGACGGTGGCGCCGTTGTGCACGGCGCGCGGCCTGCAGCCGACGGTGGCGAAGGCGGCGGACAGCGCGGCGCTGGCGCGCACGCTGAAGCGGCTGCCGGCCGGGCAGACGGCGCTGGTCTGCGGCCACTCGAACAAGCTGCCGGCGTTGGTCGCCGCACTTGGTGGCGGCGAAGTGAAGGTCGCCGACGATGCGTTCGACGGACTCTTCGTCGTCACGCGCTCGCCCGACGGCGTGCGGGTGCTGCGGCTGGCCTACGGGCCGTGATATGCGTCGCGGGATCCGGAGTCAGGGCTGCATCCATGCAGCTCAAGATTTCTTGAGGACGCCGCTGCGCACGCGTTCGTAGCTGCCTAACCTGAGGCGTCTCGGGACAGCCGCTCCCGCGCCATGACCACCGCCCCGCCACCACTTCCGTCCTCTGCGTCGCACACCCTGGGGCGCGACCTGGTCGCTGGCCTCGTGGTCTTCCTGGTCGCGCTGCCGCTCTGCCTCGGCATCGCGCTGGCTTCCGGCGCCCCGCTGATGTCCGGCCTGATCTCGGGCATCGTCGGCGGCTTGGTCGTCGGGGCGCTGAGTTCGTCGCCGGTCAGTGTGTCCGGGCCGGCGGCCGGCCTGGCGGCGATCGTGCTCGCGCAGGCGCAGTCGTTCCTCCCCGAGGGCTACACAGGACCCCGCGAGCCGATCCCGCCCGAGGCCTTCGAGGCCTTCCTGCTGGCGGTGGTGATCGCCGGCGGCTTGCAGCTGGTGCTCGGCCTGTTGCGCGGCGGCCAGGTGGCCAACTTCGTGCCGAACAACGTGCTGAAGGGTCTGCTGGCGGCGATCGGCATCCTGCTCATCCTGAAGCAGTTCCCGCACCTGGTCGGCCACGACGCCGACCCCGAAGGCGACGAGTCGTTCGTGCAGCGCGACGGCGACAACACGTTCACCGCGCTGTGGACGGCGCTGCAGCGGCTGCTGCCCGGGGCGGCGATCGTCGGCTTCGCGTCGCTCGCGCTGCTGGTCGCCTGGGACAAGTCGCCACTGAAGAAGTCGTTGGTGCCCGGGCCGCTGGTGGCGGTCCTGCTCGGCGTCGCGATCAACGAGGCGTTCGTGCTGCTCGGGTCGCCGCTGGCGATCGAGTCGTCGCACCTGGTCGCCGTGCCGGTGCTCGGCACCAACGGCCTCGGTCTCGGCGGCCTGGTGCAGTTCCCGGCGTTCGCGCGCATCGGCGAGTCGGCGATCTGGATCTCCGGCGTGACGTTGGCGATCGTCGCGTCGCTGGAGACGCTGCTGAACCTCGAGGCGACCGAGAAGCTCGACCCGATGCGGCGGCCGTCGCATCCCAACCGCGAGCTCGTCGCGCAGGGCGTCGGCAACATGGTCTGCGGACTGCTCGGCGGCTTGCCGCTGACGTCGGTGATCGTGCGCAGCTCGGTGAACGTCAACGCCGGTGGTCGTACGCGCTGGTCGGCGATCACGCACGGTGTGCTGCTGCTGGTCAGCGTGCTGTTCCTGGCGCGCTGGATCAACCACGTGCCGCTGTCCGCGCTGGCCGCGGTGCTGATCGTCACCGGCTGGAAGCTCGCGCATCCGACGCTGTTCGCGCAGAAGTGGCGCGCCGGGCTGGTGCAGTTCGTGCCGTTCCTGGCCACCGTGCTGGCGATCGTGCTCACCGACCTGCTGATCGGTGTGCTGGTCGGCCTGTTCGTCAGTCTGTCGTTCGTGTTCGGCCGCAACCTGCGCGGCGGCTTCCGGGTGATCCGCGAGTCGCACGTCGGCGGCGTCGTCCACCGCATCGAGTTCGGCAGCCAGGCGAGCTTCCTGAATCGCGCGCGTCTGCTGACGCTGCTCGGGCGCTTCCAGGCCGGCGACCACGTGGCGCTCGATGCACGCCAATCGGACTACGTCGACTCCGACCTGCTGTCGCTGGTGCGCGAGTTCGCCGAGGAGAACGCGCCGGCCCGCGGCATCGTCGTCAGCCTGATCGGCTTCCAGGAGCGCTACCAGCTGAAGGACGTCGTGCAGTACGTCGACTACACGAGCCGCGAGGTGCAGGCGACACTGAAGCCGACGCAGGTGCTGCAGATCCTGCGCGAAGGCAACGAGCGCTTCGTCAGCGGCAACCGTCTGAACCGCGACCTCGCGCGGCAGGTCAACCAGACGAAGTCGGGCCAGCACCCGATGGCGATCGTGCTCAGCTGCATCGACTCGCGCGCGCCGGCGGAGCTGCTGTTCGACGTCGGCATCGGCGACATCTTCAGCTGCCGCATCGCCGGCAACGTCGCGCGCGGCAAGGCCCTCGGCAGCATCGAGTTCGCCTGCAAGGTCGCCGGCAGCCGCTTGGTGGTGGTGCTCGGCCACACCAGCTGCGGCGCGATCAAGGCGACCTGCGAGTTCGTCAGCAAGGGTGTCGATCCGGCCAGCACCGGCATGACGAACCTGTCGGCGCTGACGTCGGTGATCAGCGACGCGGTGAAGGACGAGATGGTGCGCTCGCCGCACCAGGACTGCAGTGATCCGAAGTTCGCCGACCGCGTCGCGGTCGCGCATGTCGGGCGCATGATCGACTGGATGATCGCCAACAGCCCGACGATCGCGCAGATGCTGCAGAAGGGCGAGATCGGTGTGGTCGGTGCGATGTACGACGTCCACTCCGGCAAGGTCGACTTCCTGCCGCAGTTCGCCCGCGGCGTCACCGCTGGCGAACCGCCCGTCGCCGGTCCGGTCCCGGTTGCCTGAGCGCGCCGGGCGGTCGCCACGCCCGCTGCGGGCCGCTACGGTCACGAACTGCAGGACAGCGCCGAGCAGCCCGGCTTGCTGCGCGCCCACTCGGGGCGCTTCTGCGCGAACTCGGCGAACTGCGGCTGCTCGTCGAACGGACGCTGCAGCGCGGTGAACAGCCGGTCGAGCACGCTGACGTCGCCGTTCGTCGCCGCGTCGATCGCGGTCTGCGCGAGCCAGTTGCGCAGCACATAGCGCGGGTTGGTCGCCGCCATCGCCGCCGCGATCGTCGCCGCGGGCCGCGGCTCCTGGTGCACGCGGGTCCACCAGCGCTGCAGCCAGGCGTGGCCGGCGGCAGCGTGGGCTTCGGGCACTTCGCCGTAGAACGCCGCGCGCAGCGATTCGGGCAGTGCTGTCGGCGGGGCATCGGCGAGCAACAGCGGGCCGAGTGCGCGGAAGAACAGCGTCATGTCGGTCGGATGCGCCACCAGCCAGTCGAACAGCTGCTGCACCAGCTGCTCGTCGCCGCGCTGCGGATCGATCGTGATGCCGAGTTTCCTGCCGAACCACGCCGTCGCCGCCTTCGCGTAGACGCGCTGGAAGTGGGCGAGCGCGTCCTCGACCACGCGTTCGTCGTCGTCGACCAGCGGCAGCAGCGCTTCGCCGAGCCGCGCCGTGTTCCACAGGCCGATGCCGGGCTGGTTGCCGAACGCGTAGCGGCGCTGGCCGGCGTCGGTGGTGTTCGGCGTCCAACCGAAGTCGAGGTCGTCGATCCAGCCGTACGGGCCGTAGTCGATGGTCAGCCCGAGCAGCGACAGGTTGTCGGTGTTCAGCACGCCGTGCACGAAGCCGATCGCCTGCCAGTGCGCGCAGAGCCGCGCGGTGCGCGCCGCGACCTCGTGCAGCAGCGCCGCGTAGGCCTCGCGGCCGGGGGTGCCGAGCTCGGGGAAGTGCGTGCGCAGTGCGAAGTCGGTCAGCGTGCGCAGCAGCGCCGTGTCGCCGCGCGCGCTCGGCAGCTCGAACGAGCCGAAGCGCAGGAAGCTCGGCGCCACGCGGCAGACGATCGCGCCCGGCTCGGGCCGGGCGTTGCCGTCGTAGAACATGTCGCGCACGACGTCGTCGCCGGTCGCGACCAGCGACAGCGCGCGCGTCGTCGGCACGCCGAGGGCGTGCATCGCCTCGCTGCACAAGTACTCGCGCAGCGACGAACGCAGCACCGCGCGGCCGTCGCCGCGGCGGCTGTAGGCGGTGGGGCCAGCGCCCTTCAACTGCAGTTCCTGCACGCTGCCGTCGGCGGCGCGCAGTTCGCCGAGCACGATGGCGCGGCCGTCGCCGAGCTGGCCGGCCCAATGGCCGAACTGGTGGCCGCCGTAGTTCGCCGCGTACGGGTCCATGCCGGGCCACAGCGCGTTGCCGGCGAGCACCTGGGTGGTCAGCGGTTCCTGCATGCGCGCGTCGTCGAGGCCGAGCTGCTGCGCCAACGGGCGCGACCAGGCCAGCAGCCGCGGTGCTGGCACCGGCGTCGGTTGCACGCGCGACCACGAGGCGCCGACCACCGGCCGCGGTTCGCAGTCGGTGCGATCGTCGCCGGGCAAGGCGTCGAGGAAGCGGCGGACGAACGACAGCGGTGCAGGCACGCGTCCTTCATACCACGCCGATTGCCGCGCGCGCCGGACGCCGTGCCCGCGTTCGCCGCGAACGCGCGCGTCGCACGCGCCGGCCCCGTCGCTACAGTCGTCGCCCCGTGTCGCTCGTCCACAGCTTCCCGCCGGTGCTGCCCGCGGTCGCCCGCGTGCTGATCGTCGGCAGCATGCCAGGTGCGGCGTCGCTGCGCGCGGCGCGCTACTACGCGCATCCGCGGAACGGCTTCTGGCCGATCGTCGGCGCGATCTGCGGCTTCGACCCGGACGCCGACTACGAGGTGCGCACGGCGGCGCTGTGTCGCTCGGGCATCGCGCTGTGGGACGTGCTGCAGCGCTGCCGCCGCCGCGGCAGCCTCGACAGCGCGATCGAGGCCGACGACCGCGCCGTCAACGACTTCGCCTCGCTGTTCCTCGCCCAGCCCCGGCTCGCCGCCGTGCTCTGCAACGGTGGCACCGCGCACGACCTGTTCTTGCGCCTCGTGCTGCCGACGTTGCCCCGTCGCCCCGAGTTGCTGCGCCTGCCGTCGACCAGCCCGGCGCACGCGGCGCGGACCGCGGCGCAGAAGCTCGCCGCGTGGAGCACTGCCCTCGCCCCCTTGCTCGCATGAACCCGATGCTCTCCTTCGTTCGCGCCATCGCGACGGCGAACGTGTTCGTCGCCGTCGCCCTGACGCAGGCTCCGGCACTGAGCCACGGCCCGCTGCGTGGACACGCCGACTCGTCGTCGCTGCACGTCTGGGCGCGCGCCGACGGTCCGGGCGAGTTCGAGCTGGCGCTGCTGCCGATCGACGCGGGCACCGGCACGCCGCCGCCGGTGCGGGCCACGGCG
>CANGSN010000223.1 GCA_947455805.1 Planctomycetota bacterium | reverse complement strand
GAGCCGGTCGTCGACGGGCCGACGTGGCGCTGCACCGTCGCGTTGCCGCGCGACTTCGCCGGCTTCGAAGGCCACTTCGTCGGCCATCCGGTGCTCAGCGGCGTGGTGCAGCTGCACGACGTCGTGCTGCCGGCGCTGCAGCGCGCCGCCGGGCGCGCGATCACCGTCACCGACTACGGCGAGCTGAAGTTCCTGGCGCGCATCCAGCCCGGCGAGACGCTCGACGTCACCGTGCAGGCCAACGCCGACGGACGCAGTGCGTCGTTCGTGCTGGCGCGCGGGGACGTGCGTTGCACCACCGGCCGCGCCGCGTGGGGGAGCTCGTGAGCGCGTTCCGCCCGTGCGGCCTGGTGCCGACCTACGACAACCCGGTGACGGTGCGCGGCGTCGTCGAACGGTTGCGCCAGTACGTACCCGACGTGCTCGTCGTCGACGACGGCAGCGGGGCGGCCGGTCGTGAAGCCTGCGCGCGACTGCAGCGCGACGGCCTCGCCAGCGTGCACCACCTGCCGAAGAACGGCGGCAAGGGCGCGGCGCTGAAGGTCGGCTTCGAGCTGCTGCTGCAGCGCGGCTTCACGCACGCGCTGCAGGTCGACGCCGACGGCCAGCACGACCTCGCCGCGGTACCGGAGTTCCTGCGCGCCGCCGCCACGGCACCCGACGCGCTGGTGCTCGCCTATCCGGTCTACGACGCGTCGGCGCCGGCGCTGCGGCGCTTCCTGCGCAAGCTGTCGCAGTTCTGGGTCGACGTCGAGACCGGGCGGAGGGGCGCCATCGTCGACGCGATGATCGGCTTCCGCGTCTACCCGCTCGCCAGCACGCTCCGTGTCGGTGCGCGCGGCAATCGCATGGAATACGAGATCGAGGTCGCGGTGCGCATGGCGCGCGCCGGCGTGCCGATCGTCAACCTGCCGGTCGGCGTGCGCTACCTGGCGAAGGACGAAGGCGGCGTGTCGCACTTCCAGCCGCTGCGCGACAACCTGCGGGTGTCATGGATGCACTGCCGCATCTGCACGGCGATGTCGATGCGCGCGGTGTTCGGCTGGCTGCTGCCGAGGCGTTCGTGAGCGCTGCCAGCGAACGCGCTGCCGGCGCGCCGGCCGCCGAGTGGCTGTCGCGGCGCGAGCGCGGCACGGTGTTCGGCATCCGCGCGGCGTTCAAGCTGGCGACGCTGTGCGGGCGCACGGCCACCAAGCCGCTGGTCGCCGCCATCACGCTGTTCTACGTGCTGTTCGATCGCAAGGTCGCACGGGCGTCGCGCGCGTGGCTCGAACGCGTGCGCGGCCGTCCGGCGCGGTTCGGCGACGTCTACCGGCACGTCCACACGTTCGCGCAGACGACGCTCGACAAGGTGTTCCTGCTGACCGATCACACGCGCGCGCTGACCTTCACGCGCACCGGCCAGGAACTGCTGGCCGCGCAGCACGCGACCGGCAAGGGCGCGATCCTGCTCGGTGCGCACCTCGGCAGCTACGAGGCGATGCGCGCCGGCGGCGACGACGACGACTTCGAGATCGAGATCCTCGGCTACTTCGCCAACGCGCGCATGATCAACACGCTGCTGGCCGAGCTGAGCCCGCGCTCGGCAGCGCGCGTGATCCACCTTGGCAACGATCCGGTCGGCGTCATGGCGCGCGTCGCCGAAGGCCTCGCCAAAGGCCACTTCATCGCCACCATGGGCGACCGCACGGGCCTCACCGAACGCGTCGTGCGCGCGCCGTTCTTCGGCCAGGACGCGTCGTTCCCGGCCGGGCCGTTCCTGATGGCGTCGGTGCTGCGCTGCCCGGTCTACCTGGTGTTCGGGCTCTACCGCGCCCCGAACCACTACGACCTGCACTGCGAGCGCTTCGCCGAGCGCGTCGAGCTGCCGCGCAAGGATCGCGACGAGGCGCTGCGGCAGTGGGTGCGCCGCTACGCCGAACGCGTCGAACACCACGCTCGAAAGGCGCCCGAGAACTGGTTCAACTTCTTCGACTTCTGGGCCGCGCCGGCCACCGCCGCGCCGGCCGCGGAGACTCCGCCGAAGCCCATGCCATGAGCCGCCCGAAGCGCCCCGAGCACGCCGTCACCACCGACCACGCGATCGGCCTGCACCATTGCGACCTGCTGGGCGTCGCGTGGCACGGTCGCTACTTCGAATGGCTCGAGATGGCGCGCACCGCGCTGTTCCAGAGCCGCGACCTCGATGTGCCGCAGATCCGCGCCCTCGGACACCGCATGTACGTGGTCGAGACGAACTGCCGCTACATGGCGCCGTTGTCGTACGGTGAGACCGCGCGCATCACCGCCTGGTTCACGCAGGTGGCGCCGTTGATCCGCGTCGCCTACGACATCTACAATCCCGCCACCGATCGCTGGAGCGCGCGTGCCCTGACCGTGCTCGCGACGACGGCGCTCGACGGTTCCCTGCTTCCGACGACGCCCGATGCCCTGCTCGCCCGCCTGCCTTCTCGTTGAACTGCTCGCCACCCTGGTGTTGGCGCAGGATCCGCAGCCGACGCCGGCTCCGGCGTCGCAGCCGCCAGCTGGCACGCAGCCGCAGCAGCCGGTGAAGGCACCCGATCCGGCGAGCGTGCCGGCCCAGGAGCGTGCCCGCCCCGCCGATGCCAAGACCCTGTTGGCCGTGTTCGCGCGCATGCCCGGGCTCGAAGCGACCTACACCGAGGAGAAGAAGCTGACGCTGCTGGCGCTGCCGCTGAAGAGCAAGGGGCGCATCCTGTTCCTGCCGCCGGGCTACCTGTTCCGCGCCGTCGAGGCGCCGGAGCCGGCGACGCTGCGCATCACTCCCGACGAGCTGCGCACCGAGGACCGCGACGGCAAGCAGTCGATCGACCTGCGCCGCAGCGACACCGTGCGCGTGTTCATCACCGCGTTGGTGCAGGTGTTCGCCGGCGACGAGCCCGCGCTGCAGAAGGCGTTCACCGTGAGTTACGCGGCGGTGCCGGAGACGAAGAACGGCTGGACGCTCGAGCTGCTGCCGAAGGAAGCGAACCTGCAGCGCATGATGAAGAGCCTGCAGCTGCGCGGCGTCGGCGAGGCGGTGACGGCGATCGTCGTCGTCGATCCGAACGGCGATCGCACGACGACGACGATCGTCACCGCCGACAGCAATCGCACGTTCGACCCGGCCGAGAAGAAGCGCTGGTTCGGGATCGAGGCGAAATGAAGGGGCCCGAAGCTCCGCGGCTGTGGGCCGGTGCTTTGGCGCTGGTGGGCCTCGTCGTCTACGTGCTGCTGGCGTGGAAGGTGCGCGCCGACATCACGCACTTCCTGCCGGGTGGCGACGGCGACTCCGACGTGCTGCTGGCGCGGCAGATCGCCGTCGGCGAACTGAGCCGCACGATGGTGCTGCTGGTCGACGCCGGCAGCGCCGAACGCGCGGTCGAAGCGAGCCGCGACTTCGAGCAGGCGCTGCGCGCCGACGCTGCGACCGGGCCGATGCTGGCGGCGCTCGAGGGCGGGCCGGCCGACGGCTTCGACGAGGCGATGTACCGCATCTACCAGCCGCGGCGCTTCGCCTTCGCCGCCACTTCGCCGGAGGCCGCGCGCGCCCGTCTCGGCGACGACGCGCTGGTGCACGCCGCGGCGGCGCTGAAGCGCAAGCTGGCGACGCCGATGGCGAGCATGCTGAGCCGCGTGGCGCCGGAGGACCCGCTACTGATCGTGCCCGAACTGTTCGAACGCATCGCCGGGCGCGGCGAAGGGCTCGGCGTCGTCGACGGCCGCTACGTCACCACCGACGGCCTCTCGGCGGCGCTGTTCGCAGTGACGGCGAAGAGCTCGTCGGACACCACCGCGCAGCGGCCGTTCCTGGCCGCGATCCGGCGCGTGTTCGACGCGGTGAACGCGCGCGCCGGTGGCGGCCTGGTGCTGCGCACGACTGGCGCGAACCGCCACGCCGTCGCCGCCGAGGACGCGGTCACCGTCGACATCGAGCGTGTGTCGATCGGCTCGACCGTCGGGCTGCTGGCGGTGTTCCTGCTGCTGTTCGGATCGCTGCGGCTGCCGCTGTCGTGGCTGCCGGTGCTGGCCGCCGGCTTCCTGGCCGGCGCCGCCGCCTGCCTGCTCACGTTCGGCGAGATCCACGGCATGACGCTCGCGTTCGGCGCGTCGCTGATCGGCGTCAGCATCGACTACGCGGTGCACTTCTATTGCCACCAGTCGCTGGCGCCGGCCGCCGACGGGCCGCGCGCGACGATGCGCCGCGTCTGGCCGGGGCTGGTGCTCGGCTGTGCGACCACGGTCGTCGGCTTCGTCGTGCTGCTGGTGGCGACGTTCCCCGGGCTGCGCGAGATGGCGCTGTTCTCGGCAGTGGGGCTGTTGGCGTCGCTGGCCGCGTCGTGGGCGTTCCTGCCCGGCCTCGTCGGGCCGATCGGCGGCACGCGCAGCGCTGCGTGGGTCGTGCGTTGGCTCGATCGTGCGACCAGCTGTCGCGGTCGTGCGCGATGGCGCTACTGGCTGCCGATCGTCGCAGCCCTGCTGGTCACGGTCGTCGGCCTGCCGCAGGCGAAGTGGAACGATCGCATCGCCAACCTGAACCGTGCCGAGCCCGAACTCGGGGCCGAGGACGCGCACGTGATGCAGCGCGTCGTCAAGTACGAGCAGCGGCGCCTCGTCGTCAGCGTCGGCGCCGACGAAGAGCGTGCCCTCGCCGCCAACGACCGCGTCGCCGAGCAGCTGGCTGCCGCGTTGGCGGAGCGGCAGATCGCCGGCTACCGCAGCATAGCCGGCCTGCTGCCGAGCGCCGAACGCCAGCGCGCGGTCGACGCCGCGATGCGCAGCGACCCGACGACGTGGCCGCGGCTGTCGGAGGCGTTGGCCGCGCAGGGCTTCGTCGAAGAGGCGTTCGTGCCGTTCCGCGAGGCGTTGGCCGCAGCCCCGCCGCCGCCGCTGGTCGCCGCCGACCTGCTCGGCAGCCCGCTGGCGAGCCTGGTGCGGCCGTTCCTGCTGCACCTCGACGACGGCCGCGTCGTCGCCCTGAGCTACCTGCACGGCATCGCCGACCAGGCCGCTCTCGCCGCCCGCGTCGCCAGCGTGCCCGGCGCGCGCCTGCTCGACATCGAAGCGGCGCTGACCGGCGCGTTCGGCGCCTACCGCGAACGCATGACGACGCTGCTGGCGTTCGGCGTGCTGCTCGTCGTCGCCCTCGTGGCGTGGCGCTACCGCCGGCTGAAGCTGATCGCGCTCGCCGTCGTGCCGGCGGTGCTCGGGGCCTTCTGCACGATCGCCGTGCTCGGCCTGTGCGGCATCGACCTGACGCTGCTGTCGCTGGTGGCGCTGCTCATGGTCGTCAGCATGGGCGTCGACTACGGCATCTTCCTCGCCGAGGACGAGGAGCATCCCGGCGCGCGCGGCGCCACGCAGCTCGGCGTCGTCGTCGACGGCCTGACGACGATCCTCGGCTTCGGCCTGCTGGCGATCTCGTCGCATCCAGCACTGTTCTCGATCGGCGCCACCGCCGGCGTCGGCGTCACGCTGTGCCTCGTGCTCGCCTTGTGCTTCGGTTCGCTGGTCGCCACCGCGAAGTCCCACCCGTGAACGCATTCGTCACTGCCCCGCGTCGTGCCGTTCGTGCGCTCGTCCAGCTCGCCGCTGCGTGTGTGCTGCTCGCCGTCGCCGCGTGCCACAGTCGGCCGCAGCGCGTGCTGACCGACGCCGACTATCCGGGCGAACTGCTGCCGCCGGCGGCGCTCGGCGCCGACTTGCTGTGGCAGCAGCGCGTCACCGCATCGTGGGGCGACGGCGAACAGCGCGGCTTCGACGCCGCGGTGCAGAAGCAGGGCGACGTGCTGACGGTGATCGGCCTGTCGCCGCTCGGCCAGGCGGGCTTCGTGATGGTGCAG
>CANGSN010000222.1 GCA_947455805.1 Planctomycetota bacterium | reverse complement strand
GGTCGCGCGGCCAGAGCGCGCGCGCCAGCGCCACGAAGCCGAGTGCCGTCGCCAGCACGCCGAGCAACCGCGCGGCGGTGACGAGGTCGAGGCCGAGCCCGCCGAGGCCGGCGCACAGCAGCACCCACAGCAGGTTGCTGTAGCCCTCGACGCGTTCGCCGTCGGTCCACGAGAGGCCGTGGCCGGCGAGCAGGCGTTCGCTGTAGCGCAGCGAGATGAACGCATCGTCGCTGCAGAACGGCCAGACGACGGCGACCTGCGCCCACAGCAGCAGCAGCGCTGGCGCGATCGCCAGCAGCGTCCAGCGAGAGGTGCCGGCGCTGCGGCCGGCCGTTGCGGAGTCGCTCGCCATGCGCGTCAGTACAGCAGGAAGCGCCGCACGCGCTGCCACCAGTCGGCCGGCGGTGCTGCCAGCGTGTCGAGGTCGCGCAGCGGCCGCTGGCCGTCGACGAACGCGCGCACGCCGTCGCTGCCGGCGAGGATGTCGATCGGCATCAGCACGGTCTCGTACTCGTACGGCGGCTGCCGCCACGCGAACTGCGTCGGCCACAGTTCGCGCACGCAGCGCAGCAACGCCAGCGTCGTGCGGTACGAACGGAACGCCGCCGGTTCGGTGACGTGCAGGAACAGGCCACCGCACGGCTTGCCGTGGAACTTCTGGAACGTCGGCTCGAACCACACCGGCCGCAGCACGACGCCGCGCAGGTCGTGCGCCGACGCCAGCGACTGCAGCTGCCACGGATCGACGTAGGGCGCGCCGAACTGTTCGAACGGCGTCGTCGTGCCGCGGCCTTCGCTGAGTTCGGTGCCTTCGAGCAGCACCTGCCCCGGATACACCAGCGCGCCTTCGTGGCGCGGCAGGTTCGGCGACGGCGGCACCCAGGCGCGGCCGGTGTCCGCCCACAGCATGCTGCGCCGCCAGCCCTGCATCGGCAGCACGCGCACGTCGGCCGACAGGCCCATGACGTCGTTGCACCACTTCGCCAGCTCGCCGATCGTCAGCCCGTGGCGCATCGGCAGCGGGGCCCTGCCGACGAAGCTCTGGAAGCGCAGGTCGAGCGCCTGGCCTTCGGCGACGTCGCCGCCGAGCGGGTTCGGGCGGTCGAGCACCAGCACCGGGATGCCCTTCTGCGCGCACGCCTCGAGGCAGTAGGTGAGCGTCCACACGTAGGTGTAGACGCGCGTGCCGACGTCCTGCAGGTCGACGACCAGCAGGTCGAGCCCGTCGAGCCACTGCTGCTGCGGCTTGCGCGTCTCGCTGTAGAGGCTGTGCACCGGCACGCCGAGGCGCGGGTGCCGCGCGTGCCCGGTCTCGATCATGTTGTCCTGTTCCGTCGACCACAGGCCGTGCTGCGGTCCGAAGATCGCGGCGAGCTTGCCCGGGTAGCGCTGCGCCAGCGCGTCGGCGGCGTGGCGGAACTGGCGATCGACCGACGCCTGGTTGCAGACGAGGCCGAAGCGTTGCGCCTTCTGCAACAGGTCGTGCGGCGACTGGCAGGCGAGATCGAGACCGAAGGCGATCGGTTGCGGCATGGTGCGACTGCCTACTCGTAGAGGAGGAACGGCTTGCGCCGCAACCGGAACACGTCGAGTTCCTGCTGCCAGGTCGCCACGATCGCCTCGGCGTCGTTGCCGGCGAGGATCGCATCGCGGGTCGGCGGGTGCTTCAGCAGCCAGTCGAGCTTCTTCGTGTCCCACGTGTCGCCGAACAGCCGCCGCAGCGCACACGCCACGTGCAGGCCGGTACGCACCGGCTGGAACACCTTCCAGTCGGTGACCAGCACGTGCACGCCGGAGCAGCGTTCCGAGCGGAACTTGCTGGCGGTCGGCGTGAAGCTGACCGGCACGAACGCGACCCCGGGCAGTTCGGCCGCGCGCAGCGCCGCCGCCAGCGCCACGCCGTCGATCCACGGCGCGCCGAGGATCTCGAACGGCGTGTCGGTGCCGCGCCCGACCGACAGGTTGGTGCCTTCGAGCAGGCCGATGCCCGGATACGTCAAGGCCTGCGACAGCCGCCGCATGTTCGGCGACGGGTCGATCCACGGCAGGCCGGTGCGGTCGTAGGTGTCGGCGCGGTGCCAGCCTTCGCAGCGCACGATCTGCAGGTCGCCGCCGAGGCCGTCTTCGCCGGTGATCATGCGCGCCAGTTCGCCGGCGGTCATGCCGTGGCGCAGCGGCACGCGGTGGGCGCCGACGAAGTCGCGCTGCTGGTCGCCGAGCACCGGGCCCTCCATGGCGACGCCGCCGATCGGGTTCGGCCGATCGAGCACGACGAAGCGATGGCCCTTCTTCGCCGCGACCTCCATCGCGTTCCGCATCGTCGCCACGTAGGTGTAGAAGCGGCAGCCGATGTCCTGGATGTCGAACACCAGCGTGTCGACGCCCTGCAGCATCGCGTCGGTCGGCACGCGCGTCTCGCCGTAGAGCGAGTGCACGCGCAGTCCGGTGGCGCGATCGGTGGTGTCGCCGACCTTCTCGTCGAGCACGCCGTCCCAGCCGTGCTCCGGCGAGAACAGCGCCACCAGCGTCACGTCCTTGGCGGCGTGCAGCACGTCGACGGTGCGGCGGCCGTCGGCGGTGCGGCCGGTGTGGTTGGTGATCAGCCCGACCTTGCGCCCGGCGAGTTGCCGGCAGCCGTCGGCGGCGAGCACGTCGATGCCGGTGCGCACGGGTGCGGCGGGTGACGGCGGCGCTTGCGCTGGGATGGGCAGCGACGCGAGGCAGAGGCCGAAGGCGAACGACGCGAACCGGGCGGCGGTCATGCCGCGCAATCTAGACCGCGACCGCGATGCGTTGCGTGTCGCGCAGCAGATTCTCGTCGGCGCCGCGTTCGGCGTCACTTCGCGGTGACGCGCGCGACCAGGCTGCCGACCAGCAGCGTCGCACTGCTGGTGACGAGGCCGTGCCACGGCCACGCGAGCTTGATCTCGTACGCCGGCAGCACGAACACGATGCCGGCGATCGCGGCGATGCCGGCGCACAGGCCGCACAGCGAGGCCCGCGGCGAACGCCGCGGCAGCAGCGCCAGCGCGAACAGGCCGAGGATGACGCCGGTGGTGTTGCCGGCGATCGCCAGCACCTGGTTGACGACCGCATCGCCGCCCCCGAGCCCGCTGATGCCGACGACGATCTGCAGGCCGGCGAACAGCAGCGTCGCCAGCTTCGCCGCGCGCAGCGCGAACGGGCTGTCGGCGGACCGGCCGGTCGCCGGCAGCAGGAAGTCGTTGACCAGTGCCGACGCCGACGCCGACAGCGAACTCGACAGCGTCGACATCGCCGCCGAGAAGACCGCCCCGAGCACGAGGCCGACGAGGCCGGTCGGCAGGTGGTGGACGATGAAGTCGGCGAACACGCGGTCGCCCTTGCCGAACGGCTCGGCCGGTGGATGCGTGGCGTAGAAGTGCGACAGGGCGAGCCCGATGCCGAGGAACAGCGCGAACTGCAGCAGCACCACGGGCCCGCTCCACAGCAGCGCCAGCTGCGCGTCGCGTTGGTTCCGGGCGCTGAGGTAGCGCTGCACGATCATCTGGTCGACGCCGTGGCTGCCCATCGTCAGCACGGCGCCGCCGATCAGCCCGGCCCAGAACGTGTAGACGTTGCCGAAGTCCAGGCCGAAGTCGAACACGCGCAAGCGGCCGGCGTCGTGCGCGTTCGCCAGCACGGAGCCGAGGCCGCCGTCGACGTCGGCGCCGATGACCAGCAGTGCTGTGGCGGCGCCGAGCATGTAGACGACGAACTGCATGACGTCGGTCCACACCACGGCCTTGATGCCGCCGATCACCGTGTAGGCGACGGTGCCGAGTCCGGTCAGCGCCACCGACAGCGGCAGCGACCAGCCGAACATCACCTGCAGCACGAGTGCCGTCAGGTAGAGGCGCAGCCCGTCGGCGAGCGTGCGCGTGACCAGGAACAGGCCGCTGGCGAGCGTGCGCACGTGCGGGCCGCTGCGCTGGCGCAGCACGTCGTAGGCGGTGAACAGTTCGCCCTTGAAGTACAGCGGCAAGAGCCCGTACGCGGCGATGGTCCGGCCGACCAGGTAGCCGAGCGGCAGCTGCAGGTAGCGCAGGTCGCCGGTGCCGAACTGGGCGCTGTAGGCGATGCCCGGCACGCTGAGGAACGTCGCCGTGCTGGTCTCGGTGGCGACGATCGACAGCAGCAGCGCCCACCACGGCAGGTCGCGGCCACCGAGCAGGTAGTCGTTCGCCGTCTTCTGGCCGCGGCCCATCCACAGGCCGAACGCGATCGTGCCGCCGAGGTAGAGCACCAGCAGGGCGAGGTCGAGTGGGGCGATGTCCATCAGCGGCACCGCAGCAAGTCGTCGCAGGACTTCGTGTCGTCGGGTTGGGCCATGCTTCGTCGCGCGCCACCGAGGGCGGGCGCGGAGCATAGCGAGCGAGTCGGCGATCCGAACCGACGCAGCGAGACGCCGATCGCCGTCAGCGCAAGTCGACCCGCACGCCGGCGAACACCACCGATGTCAGCACCGCGGCGCTGCGCACACGCAGCACGTAGCTTCCGTCGACCAGTTCGAACGCATCGCCGGTGCGCGTGTCCGGATCGACGAGCCAGTACTCGCGCACGCCGGCCTTCGCATAGAGCCGGCTCTTCGCACCGCGGTCGCGGCGGTTGGTGCTCGGCGACAGCACCTCGACGACGAGGGAAGGTGCCGAGGTGATCTTCGCGCGGCCGGCGAAGTCGGCGAGGCGGCCCATCACCACCATCACATCCGGCTGCAGCACCGTGCACGGCCGCAGGTGCAGGTCGACTGGCGCCAGCAGCACGACGCCAGCACCCGGATCCTGCACCTGCTCCGCCAGCCGTCGCCCCACCTGCAGCACGACCGCCTGGTGCTCGATGTCAGGAGCCGGCGCCACGACGTGCCTCCCGGCCAACAGCTCGTGCCGCTGGCCATCGGCCGGCAGCCGGCAGTAGTCGGCATAGGTCCAACGGCGCCCCGATGACGCGCGCAATCGAGTGGTGAGCATGAGACCCCATTCCAGCATCGAACCTCCTTGGCGCAAGGCCCCGCCGAACCGACGGGCTGCGCTGCTGCATAGGGTCGAGTCGCGGGTCGCCGGTCGCATCGCGCCGGAAACTCCTCTGCAGGTCGGGAACCGTCGCGCCCTCGCCGCGCGGCCCGTGCTCGGATCACGTCAGCGGCGGCGCGTGCCGATGGTGACCTTCAGCTCGAGCTTCTCGCTGCCGCGCAGGATCTGCACCGGCACGGTCGCGCCGACCTTCTGTTCGTCGAGCGCTTCGGTGTAGCTCTGCGCGTCGGTGACGCGGATGCCGTTGAGCACCAGGATCACGTCGCCTTGCTGGATGCCGGCCTTCGCCGCTGGCCCCCCTTCGCGCACGCCACCGACGGCGACGCCGTCGACGCCGGCCTCGTAGTCGGGCATGAAGCCGAGGCCGGGCCTGGCATCCGCGGGCGGCGTCTCGGCCGGCGCGGCCACTGCCGGCGTGGGCGCGGGCGTCGGCGCCGGCTTCGTGTCCGGAGCTCCGGCACAACCGACGAGCAGGCTGAAGGTGGCGGCGGGGACGAGCGACAGCGGGAACTTCGGCATGCGCCGCATCATGGCCGGCGGCGGTGGCCGGATGCCATGCGTTCGTCATCCCCGAGTCCGGCGCCCGCTCTCCCTCGTCCGTACGCCTGCGGCCTCGCCACGGACGCACCGCGGTGCCACGATGCCAGCATGAGCCGCATCGACCTCACCCGGATCGACACCGAGGCGCGCAACCCGCACACGCAGCAGCTCGACGCGCTGTCGACGCGCGAGCTGGTCGCCGTGATGAACGACGAGGACGCGAACGTGCACGCCGCGGTGCGCGCGCAACTCGACGCCATCGCCGCCGCGATCGACGCGATC
>CANGSN010000221.1 GCA_947455805.1 Planctomycetota bacterium | reverse complement strand
GGCGGCGCACGCCACCGCCGACGTCATCCGCGCCGGCCTGTTCTGCCTCGGCACCGCGCCGGCGATCCCGCTGGTGTCGTCGATGTTCCTGATGGTGCGCGGCAGCGACGTGCTGTCGTTCGCCGACTGCGGCGTCGTGCCGGATCCCGACGCCGACCAGCTCGTGCACATCGCCGCGGCGACCGCCGCCAACCACCGCCGCTTCACCGGCGAAGAACCGCGCGTGGCGTTCCTGTCGTTCAGCACGCGCGGCAGCGCCGAGCACGCGAAGGTCCAGAAGGTGCGCGCGGCGGCGGCGAAGTTCCGCGCCGCGTTCCCGGCGATCGCCAGCGACGGCGAGCTGCAGTTCGACGCGGCCTACGTGCCGGCGGTGGCGCAGCGCAAGTGCGCCGACAGCCCGCTGCAGGGGCGCGCCAACGTGCTGGTCTTCCCCGACCTCGACGCCGGCAACATCGCCTACAAGCTGACCGAACGGCTCGGCGGCTTCGCCGCGTTCGGCCCGTTGTTGCAGGGCCTCGCCAAGCCGTACCTCGATCTGTCGCGCGGCTGCAAGGCCGAGGACATCGCCGGCGTCGCCGTCATCGCCAGCGCGATGCTCGACTGACGACGCCGGCGGGGCTCACGTCACAGCCAGCCGCCGATCGTCGTGCGCACCGCGTTGCTGAACGTGATGCCGAGCGCGTTCGCGGCCGGGTCGACGACCAGATACTGCGTGAACAGCTGGCGGCCGATCAGCGCCGGATCGTTGGCGAACGGCAGGGTCACCTGGCTGGTGCCAGTCAGGCTGGTGAACGCGGCGTCGGTGATCACCGCGTCGATGCGCAGCAGGCAGCCAGGCGCCCCGATCGGAGCCAGGTTGACCGGCAGCGGCGCGCCGTTCCAGCTGACGTTGTCGAAGCCGAACATCGCCCCGCAGACCGCGAAGCTCGGCGCGTTGGCCAGGCGGTAGGTCACCGCCTGCCCGATCTCCGGCGTGCCGGTCGCGGTGTGCGACGGCGTGCCGTTGCTGCCCGCACAGCCCGCACCGAGCAGCGTCGTCAGGGCGCCGGCGGTGTAGTTGTCCCAGGTGTCCATCGCCGCCGAGACGCAGTTCCAGACCAGCTCGAGCTCGGCGTCGCCCATCACGGTGCGACCCGAGACCTCCTGCACCGCGAAGTCGTAGTTGAACACACCGAACGTGTACTCACGCGGCGTGATGACGCCCGAGGCGTTCTTGAACGGCACGCGCATGAAGCCACCTTCGGCGAAGTAGTAGTGCTGCGTGCCGGTGTTCCAGGCGATGCCACCCGGCTTGTAGGCGACCAGCAGCTCGTCCTTGAAGGCGTCGCGGATCGCGTTCGGCATGCCGAGGGCGAGCGCCTTGCCGTCGATGCGCGAGCTCAGCGTCTGCGTGCCCCAGCTGGGGAAGTTGAGGCCGTCGGGCTGACCGTTGGCCATCAGGTCGTAGAAGTTGTTGCGCTGCGCGCCGAGGTAGCCGTTGGCGACGTCTTCGTGCAGTTCGGCGAGATCACGCAGCGTCATCGTGTTCTCGTTGTTCGGGCCTTCGCAGCCGATCGTGAAGTTGATCGACGTGCTGGGCATGCCGAGCACGCCGGCCGTGTTCTCGATGTTGGTCAGGCCGAAGTAGTTGCCGACCGCCAGCGTCGAGAAGTTGTCGCTGTTCTCCATCATCGTGCGCAGCAGCGTCGACAGCGTCTGGTTCGAACCGGGCACGCCGCACGAAGTCGGCTTGTTGATCAGCTGCGTCAGCGCCACCGTGCCGTTGGCGACGCGCTTCAGCGCGTGCACGTGGTAGAGCGTCTTCATCGTGCTGGCGGGCTCGAAGACCGTGTCGGGCCGCATCTGCGCCAGCACCGGCCCGTTGATCTCCTTCAGGTAGAAGCCGTAGTCGCCGAGCGCACCGGGCAGGGCGGCGAAGAACTCCTGGCGAACCGTCTTCTCGAGCGTGTTCGCGTTGTCGAGCACGACGACGTTGTAGCGCGGGCCGAGGATCGTCGTGTGGCGCTCGATGTCGGCGACGCGGCCGATGTTCTGCTGCAGCAGTTCGGTCACCTCGGTCGAGGTCTTGTTGAAGTAGTACCACCAACCGAGGCTCGGATTGTCGATGACGATCGTGTCGTAGCTGTCGGTGCCGACGCGATCGAGGCCGTAGACGCGGCCGCCGTTGGTGGTCAGGTTGTTGTCGATGGCCACCGCCGAGGCGCCGAACAGGTAGCCCCAGCTGCGCGCATCGGCGCCGGTGTTGCTGATCATCACCGTCGTGAAGCGGTCGTTGCCGCCGGTGGTGTAACGATCGAGGCAGACCAGGCGCCCGTTGTTGTTGTTGACGTTCGTCACCACCTGCGCGGTGGTCTGGTTCGTGTACCACCACCACGCCTTCGCGTCGGCGCCGGTGTTGCTGATCATGATCGCCGCATAGCGGATGGTGCCGCCGTCGTCGTAGGTCTCGACGTCGATCAGGCGCGCGTTGTTGGTCGTCAGCGAGCTGCTCAGCTGCGCCTGGGTGACGCCGTAGACGTACCACCAGGCCTTGGCGTAGGCGCCGCTGTTCGGCACCGCGGCGACCGTGAACGACCACGGCGAGGTCGTCTCGATCTCGATGTCGGTCAGGCGCCAGCCGTCGTTGATCAGGTTGGTGACCTCGGTGGCGGTCATGCCCGGGGACCAGAAGGTGGCCGTCGGCGTCTGGCGATCGCGGTCGTCCTGGGCCGAAAGGAGGGCCGTAACCGCGGCGAACGTGAGGAGGAAGGTGTGCTTCATGGGAGGTTCTCTTGGCTTGGCTTCGCGGCAGTGGCCGCTGGCGCCGGTTCCATCCCCGCCCCCGTTCCGGCGTGACGCGCGATTCTCCCGCCCCCGGGCAGACGGCCCGACCAGGGGGTAGGCTTCCGCCTCGCCCATGACCGACGACACCCTGGTGCTGGCCCGCCGCGCCGCCGCCGGCGACGAGCAGGCCCTGGCGACGCTGCTGTCCCACCACCTGCCGGCAGTGCGCGCGTTCGTCCGCGCCCACATGGGCCCCCAGCTGCGGGCGCACGAGTCCAGCTCGGACCTGGTGCAGTCGGTCTGCCGCGAGCTGCTGACCCACCAGGAACGCTTCCAGTACCCCGGCGAGCAGCAGTTCCTGGCGTGGCTCTACACGACCGCCCGCCGCAAGATCAGCAACCGCGTGCGCGACCTCGGCCGCGACAAGCGCGACGCCCGCCGCGAGATCGGCGGGCTGACCGAGTCGGCGATGGCCGAACTGGGCGCCGCCTACGCGCGGGTGTCGAGCCCGAGCGGGCGCGTCCTGCGGGCCGAGGAGATCGCCCGGCTGGAGGCGGCGATCGACCAGCTGCCCGAAGAGCAGCGCGAAGTGGTGACCCTGGCCCACATCGCCGGGCTGTCGCGCGCCGAGATCGGTGCGCAGATGGGCAAGACCGAAGAGGCGGTGCGTGCCCTGCTGCACCGCGCCAAGGCCCGGCTGGCGATCCTGCTCGAGGACGCGGTCGGCTGAACGGCGGGTGCCGGCCGCGACGAGCTGGGTGGCAGCGCCGGATTCCGTTGGCCGCACGCAACCGAAACAGCGCCTCTGGGTCACTGCGCATGGCGGGCCTTCCCCCGCCACCGCACCGACCCCACATGCGCCCAACCGTCGTCCTGTCGTCGCTCCTCCTGCCGCTCGTCGGCACCCATGCGTTGGCCCAGAGCGTGGCCGAACTCGAACCGAACGGCACCGTCGCCCAGGGCCAGACCCTGATCGCCGGCCAGCACGTCGCCGCCAACCTCGTCGCCGGCGAGCAGGACTGGTTCGCCTTCACGCTGGCCGCCCCCGGCCAGGTGCAGGTGCGCACGTCCGGCAACTACGCCGTCAACCCGAGCGTCGACACCTACGTCGCCATCTACGACGCCGCCGGCGCCACCCGCCTCGCCTGGGACGACAACTCGGACGGCACGCACAGCGTCTGCGGCGTCACGCTGCCGGCAGGCTCCTACAGCGTGCTGGTGGTCGGCAAGACCGGCACCGTGCAGGGCGACTACGGCCTCGACTACGTGGTGCTGCCGCCCGCTCCGATCGGCAACGTCGAAGGCGCCGAGCCGAACGACAACCCGGCGGCCGGGGCCACGCCGACGCCGATCACGCTCGGCAACACGTTCACTGGCACCATCGCCACGACCAGCGACGTCGACTGGTTCACCTTCACGCTGACCACGCGCGCCGTCGTCCAGGCGGTCGTGATGGACGACGCCGGCGTGCCGCAGCTCGACCAGACGCGCGTCGCGTTCCAGCAGGAGACCGGCCCGAACGCCTGGGTGCCCATCGGCACCTCGAGCTTCATCACGACCAGCCACCGCGCCTTCAACCTCTCGCACCCTGGCACGCTGCTGCCGGGCAACTACGCGATCGAGGTGTCGTCGGCGACGTCGACCGCGGCCGGCACCGCGCCGTGGAACTACGTCAAGACCGGCGCCTACTCGGTGCGCACGGTGGTGATGGAGATGCCGGGCCTCGGCCTCGCGCTCGAGACGCCGGAGCCGAACAACACCACGGCGACGGCTTCGTTCCTGAACCTCGGCGACGACGCGCAGGGCTTCATCACCGGCAGCAACGAAGGCGACTGGTACGGCTTCGTCATCAGCGGCCCGACCACGGTCGCGGCGATGTGCGAGACCGGGGCGGCGCCGGGCATCACCGGCACCAGCCTGCGCATCCTCGACAGCAACGGCAACGCCGTCGCCAACGGCTCCGGCGGCGGTGCGAACGCCCACGCGCGCCTGATCGCGACGCTGCGCGAGCCGGGCTTCTACTACCTCGAGGTCGCGGGCGCGGTGTTCGCCGGCACCGGCAACTACCTGCTGCGCACCGGCGGCGGCACGCCGATGTTCGTCGCCAGCTCGTTCACCACGCAGCCGCCGTCGACCAACGCCTGCATCGGCTCGAACGGCCTGCGTCCGAACTTCGCGCGCCCGAGCGGCGAGCAGCCGTTCCTCGGTTCGACCTTCGTCAGCCGCGTGTCGAACGTGCTGCCGAACACGCTGGTGGCCCCCATCTACGGCCTGTCGAACGTCACCGCGTCCGGCGGCTTGGTGCCGCTGCCCGTCGATCTGGCGCCGCTCGGCGCGCCGGGCTGCTTCGTGCGCGTCGACCCGATCGTCGTCGACGCGGTGATCGCCGACGCCAACGGTGTCGCCAGCTTCGCGCTGCCGATCCCGCCGTCGATCGCCAGCCGCGGCTTCTCGATCTTCGCGCAGTGCCTGTGCCTCGACCTGCCGCTGAACCCGCTCGGCCTGTCGGTGTCGAACGACGTGCGCATGATCCTCGGCGACCGCGCGTTCTGACCCGGCTCGCCCGCTGGGCGACCCGGCTCAGGCCTTGCCTGGACGCCGCAACGCGGGGCCCAGCCACCGCGAGACCGACGCACTCGGCCCCGCTGCGTCGTCTGCTCGGGGCCGGCTCGCCGGCCGGCGAACGCGCACGATCGCGGAGTCTTCGCCGCGATCGTGCATTGGCGCGCCCCCGGTCCGGAAGGCCGGCAGGAAGGAGGTGCGCTGTGCGAACGCGTTCGATCGGTCGGGTGCTGGGCTTTCTGCTGCTGCTGCTCGGCAGCGCGTGCCTCGAGGTCGACGGCCAGGACCTCGTGCTGCGCGTCGATCCGGCGAACGACCGCATCGACGTGCTGCTCGTGCATCGCGGCCTGTTCGCCGCCGCGCGCTCCGGCGTCGACGGCGAGCCGCTGCCGCGCGCGCTGCGCGACCTCGACGCCGTCGCCGACAGCGGACGCCTCGTGCTGTGGCACGATCGGCTGCTGTCGCTCGATCCGAGCGCCGAGCACGCCCCGGCGATCGCCGCCCTGCTGGCGCACGTCGACGTCGAGAACGGCGGGCTGTTCACCGACCCGCACGGCGTCCT
>CANGSN010000220.1 GCA_947455805.1 Planctomycetota bacterium | reverse complement strand
CCGCCGTGCACCAGTTCGAACGTCGTCGTGCAGAACCGGCGCGCCGGCGCCGGCGCTGCCTGCAGCGCCGCGAACACGTCGACGCCGGCTTCCACCTGGGCCAGCACCGCGTCGATCGCCGCACCGTCGGTCCCCGCTTCGCGCATCGCGCGGCGGTAGAGCTCGTAGTGGCTGGTGTAGCCGCCCTGGTCGTCGTCGCTCTCCTCGCCGAGCACGATCTCGTTGACCAGCCGGCGCGCCACCGCGTCGCCGCGCGGCCGCCACACGAGGTCGAGGCTGGTCAAGGCACGCTGCAGCGCCTTCAGCAACGACATGAAGTCCCAGACGGCGAACACGTGATGCTGCTGGAAAAGCCGTACGTCGACGAGCGTGCGCAGCCGCGAGTAGAGCGGATGCACGCACAGCTGTTGGCGCAGCGGAGCGAGGTGCCGCTGCAGCGCGGCGACATCGCGGATCGGAGTCATGGTGCGAGCTTCAGGCACGGCGGTCGGTTCGTCGAGCCAGTGGCGCTGGATGCCGCGCGCACCCGGCCCTGGGCCTTGCGCCGGCAAGCGCCGCCCTCGCGGCGAATTTCAGCCGAGCACGGCGCGCAGGAAGTCGGCGACGACGACGATCTCCTCCCAGCAGACTTCGTGCTGCATCGGATACTCGTGGAAGGCGACGTCGTAGCCGCGCCGCTGCAGCCCCGCCGCCAAGGCCCGCCCGCGCTCGGGCACCACGATGCCATCGGCGGTGCCGTGCACCTGCAGGATGCGCACGCCCTGGTTGGCCGGGCTGCGCTCGGCGTCGAGCGAGTCCTCGCCGACGAGGTAGGTCGACAACGCGACCAGGCCGCCGAGGCGCTCGCGATGGCGCAGCCCGGCGAACACGGCGACGGCGCCGCCCTGCGAGAAGCCGGCGAGCACGATGCGTTCGCTCGGCACGCCGCGGGACCGTTCGTGCGCGATCCACGCCTCGACCGCCGCCGCCGACTTGCGGATGCCGGCCTCGTCGTGGCGCCGCCGCAGGTCGACCTCGGCGATGTCGTACCACGCCGGCATCACCATGCCGCCGTTGATCGTCACCGGCATCGCCGGCGCGTGCGGCAGCACGAAGCGCACACCGAGGCTCGCCGGCAGGCCGAGTTCCGGCACGATCGGCGCGAAGTCGTGGCCGTCGGCGCCAAGGCCGTGCAGCCAGATCACGCTGGCGCGCACGGGGCCCTTCGGGTCGATCTCGACGGCGGGCAGCAGTTGGCTCATCGTCGCACTCGAACGCAAGCCGCCGGTCGCCGCAAGCGCGCAGCGCCCGTCGGCGAGCCACGGCACGCATCGGCCGCGAGCGCCGTGCTAGGCTGCCGGCCGCGATGGATCCGTTCTTCCACCTCGTCGAACAGAAGCTCGCCGACGCCGTGCGCGCCGGCCAGTTCGACCAGCTGCGCGGGTTCGGCCAGCCGCTGTTGCTCGACGACCTGTCGGGCGTGCCCGACGAACTGCGCGCCAGCTATCTGCTGCTGCGTTCCGCCGGCTTCGTGCCGCCCGAGCTCGCCGAGCGCAAGGAATGGCTGCGGCTCGAGGACCTGCTGGCGGCGTGCACCGACGACGGCGAACGTGCGCACCTTCGCCGCGAAGCCCAGCAGGCGCAGCTGCGCTACCGGCTGCTGCTCGAACAGCGCGGTGCGTCACAGGGATTGCTCGACTACCACGACCCGCTGGTGCAGCGGCTGGCGGCGAAGGCGGCGGGTGCGGCTGCAGGCGGAGACGGCGCCACGGAGCGAACGCGGGGTGCGCCGTGACCCACGCTCGCTGGCAAATGCTCTTCGCCTTCCTGCTGCTGACGGCGTGGAGCGCTTGGTTGCCGGGCGCCTTGCGCTCGCACGCCAACGCGATGGACTACGTAGCGGAGTGCCAGTCGATCGACGCGCACAACCAACTGCGGATCGCCCGCCTGCTCCTCGGCGGAGTGATGCTGGGAAGCGGCCTGTCACTGCTACTGCTCATCGTGCGCAACCGCTGGCCAGCGAACCTGTGGTGGCTCGGCACGTCGTTGTCCTTCGTGTTCGCCGTGGCCTTCCTCGCTTGCCTCGGAATCGGGCTACAGGTCGTGTTCCTGTTCTACGGAGCCTCGGTCCTCTACGGCATCCTGGTCGCCGTCACGCTGCTCGCCCCCGGTCGCACGCACGGCGCGTCGACTTCCAGCCTGACGACGAGCAGGTGACGCACCAGCGACTCGCGCAAGAGCGCAGCACGGCGAGATGGCAGGTAGGCGTCAACGAGGCGCCATAACCGATGTCGCGCGAGTCGCGCATCGGTCACTGCTGCCCGACGTCCTCGCCGTCGACTTCCAACCGCGACACCCGCCCCGGCAGCTTCTTCTGCTCCGCTTGCAGCCGTCGCTCCAGTTTGCGCACATCCTCGTCGGCAGACAGTTCCTCGGGCTTGATGCCTCGGCGCCCCATGGCCTGACGCAACTCGCGGTTGTTGTCGACGTGGTCGCTGGTGATCGCTTGCTCGGAGCGCAGGTCCTTGGCCTTCACGTTGTGCGAAGTCATCTCGTTGGCGAGGTCCTTCGCCTTGATGGTGATCGTCGGCAGGAAGTCGGCCAGCGCGCGCGGCTCGGGCACGCCCAGCCGCTTCTTCATGTCGCGGGTGGTCCAACCACCGAACAACGCCGCGTCGCCCTTGCTCTTGATGCGAGCGAACGTGTCGCTCTCCCGCAGGCGCTCGAAGATCACGCCGCCGAGCTCCTTCTCGCTCGCGGTGAGGCTACGCCGAGCCTCCAACCGGTCGATCTCGGCCAGTCGAGCCTCGATCAGTTCCTGCTTGCGCGCCTGCACCGCGAAGTAGGTCTGGGCGAACGCGATGGCCTCCTTCTTCGGGTCGCCGTTCTGCGCGATCAGGTAGGCGGCGTAGCGGGTGAGCGCCACGTCTTCGATGCGCCGCTGGGCACCGGAGCCCAGCTCGACCATTTTGTTGACGGCAACAAAATGGTCGTCCGGATCGTGCCCCGCGTTGGCACACGCGTCCCGGGCGCGCTGCACGACGGCGGCGAAGTTCCTCCACTCGGTGTAGCCGAGCAGTTCCTGCAACTCGCGCGCGAGCCAGCACTCGGTGCCACCTTCGCGGTGCGCGATCTCCTCGAACGAACGGAACAACTTGCGGATCAGGTCACGGTGCATCGCCATGGTCTCTCTCCTTCGACTCGAACCAGGTTCCCTGCCGACGCGGACGCCTCGAGCCAGCACTCGGCCCGGCACTCATGCCAAGAACTTGGCGCCTTCCAAGTCCACGAGCAGACCTTCGCCAGCTCCTTCGCCAGATCCTTCGCGCGCCTCACCCGCTCGCCCTCGGAGTCACCTGACAGCACACCGACCCGGAGCCGACATCGCGTGGAAGAGGCCGTCGACGGCGGACGACCGCGGGACCCGCTCGACCAACCGCGCTTCGATCAGAGCTTGGCGCGGCGCGTTTGCACGTCGAGCACGAGCTTCTGCAGCTCGGGATCGGCACCGAACTGCTGCAGCCAACCATCGAAGGCTGCGCGCGCCTGCTCGGGCGAGCCGAGCTGCTGCATGACCACCGCTGCGGCCCAGCGCCCTTCGGCGCGCTGGTTGGGCTTCGCGTTCGGGGCACTCGCGTAGCGCTCGGCGTGGGCCAGTGCGGACGTCAGGTCGCGCTGTTGGCTCGCGGTCCAGACCAGCTGGTAGGTCGCGCGCATGCCGAGATCGTCGGCGACTCCGTGCTCCTGCACGACCGACTGCAACAGGGCGGCCGACTCGGCGAGCGCTTCGGGCGTCTCGCGCTGCCGCTGCAGCATGGCGAGCTGCAACTGCACCTCGCTGCGAGTCGTCGACGACGCGGTGCGCTCGAGCACCAGCCGCAGGCCGTTGGCCGCCGCATCGAGATCGCCGCCGTCCTTGCCGATCATGCGCGCGCGCCGCAGCAGTTCGCCGTCGGACAGCGCCGCGAGCTTGTCCCGGGTGCTTGAGCCCAAGCGACCATGTTGCCGACGTCGGCAAAATGGTCTGCGGGTGCATGGCCAGCGTTCTCGCACGCCGCGCGCGCCGAACGCGAACCACCAACCCGCGTCAACCAACCCCCAGGTAGCGGACCAGCTGTCGCGCCATCTCGCGATGCTGTGGCAACGCCGCCAGGAAGTCGTGCCAACGCTGCAGCGCGTCCCGCACGTTGCCGCCGTCCTGCTGCACCGCGATCGCCGCGTCGAGCGAGCCCGCGTAGTTGCCGAGGAACGGGTTCGGCCCGCGGTCGCGCTGCAGCCGCTGCTTCGCATCGGCCAGCATCAGGTCGAGATGGTCGCGCATCGCCCCGGCGAGGTCGGCCCGGCGCCCGGGCCAATGGTGCACGACGTAGTGAGGCGCGTCCGAGGCTGTCGACGTGCGCAGCAGGTTCGCGATCTGCTCGAGCAGGTCCGGCAAGGCGGCGAGCCGCTGCAGGCTCGCGGCCTTCACCTCGGGCGCGAACGCGCGCACGAACCCGAGCAGGCGCCCGGCGGTCGCATCGGCGGGCACCTGCTGCCACTGGCCGCGCTGCCACTCACCCTGCTTCTGCTGCCACGCGTCGGGGCCGGCAGGCCGGTGGAACTGCGCCATGCGGCGCAGCTTCGGCCCGAGCCACCACTTCGCGAGCAGGGCCATCGCGATGCCGCCGTAGACGGCGACCACGGTGGACCCGACCACCGACGCCCAGGCGGTGACGAACGGCCCGTCGACCACCGCGAACGTCGCCAGCACGCCGAGCAGCACGGCCGCGCGCGCAGGAGTGACGCCGCGGCGGTCGAAGCACGCGAACGGCAACGCCAGCATCGCGAAGGCGTAGCCGGGCAGCAGCAGGCCGGCGAGCCAACCGAGCCACGCCGGCTCGACGCCGTGCGCGAGCAGCCCGAGCAGCGCGGCGGTGGCCTGGGCCAGGCCGAGCGGCGTGGTCACCAGATGGAAGCCCATCAGGTTCTCGCCGCGGGTCGGCTTGGCGGTGATCGCCAGCACGACCAGCAGTCCGCCGGAGACCACGGCCAACAGGTTGGCCAGCACCATCAGCAACGCCATGCGGAGGTCATCCGCAGGCGCGTGCCGCCGTCGCAGCGGTTCCGGCGAAGTGGCGCGCTCGGGTGGCGCGGGGCCTGCTGCGGCGTGTTGGTCCGTGCAGCGCGACCGTCACTGCCGGGTGCTGATCACTGCGGCGAGACGGGCGCCACCGGCTTCGTCTCCGGCGCGCACGAACCGCAGCAGGCGCCGTCGGCCTTCTTCGCCGCGGCGTCGGCGGCATTGCCCTCGCTGCAGCACGCGTCGCCGTCACCGGCCCCTTCGCTGCAGCAGCCGCCCGCCTTCTTGTCGGCAGGGGCGGCCAGCACCTTGGCTGCGCCGCCTTCGGCCGGGTTCGACGCAGCGTCGACCTTGCCATTGCAGCCGGTCAGCAGGGCGAACGAAACCAACGCCAGCAGTGCGCTCTTCATGGCGGGCATGCTGCCGGCGGCCGGGCCTGGGCACAAGACCACCCGCCGAAGTACGCCGCGGCCGCAGCGGCCGCGCACCAGCATCGTGCGATGGCATCGCCGCGCGCACGGCTGCACACTGCCGGCATGAGCACCGGTGCGCAGCCCGCCTTCGACGACGCCTGGCGGCGGGCGCAGGACCAACAGCCGTTCTTCTGCGAGGAGAACGTGCTCCGACTGCTGCAGCGGGCTTCGCTGCCCGCCGACGCCGCGGCGGTGTTCGTCAGCAACGACGACCGCAGCGTCGCCATGTGGGGCCAGCGGGCGACGAGCGAGGATCCGATCGTCTGGGACTACCACGTCGTCGCCCTGCTGCCAGCACACGACCTCGTCGTCGACCTCGACGACCGCCAGCAGGTCGCGTGGCCGCGCCGGGCCTGGCTCGCGCACGCGTTCCGCGAACCGCTCGAGCCGCGCTTCCGCGCCCGCTTCCGCATCGTGCCGCGCGGCGAACT
>CANGSN010000219.1 GCA_947455805.1 Planctomycetota bacterium | reverse complement strand
CCTCGTGGTCGATCCCCAACGTGCCGTCGGCTTCGGGCCTGACGGTCCGCGCGCAGAGCGCGACGCTGACTCCGGGCGGCAACCCGTTCGGCTGGTGGATGGCGAACGCCGTCGACCTGCTGCTCGGCCTGAATTGAGGTAGATCGCCCCTGCGGGGCGAGCTACCTCAGGCCTCTCGGGACGCCGCCACGCGACGTTCCGACCGCGGCGAGGGGACGCACCGGGCTCCGCTGCGTCGTCCCCCTTGCGAATGCACGAAGGGCGCCACACGGCGCCCTTCGGCGTTTCCGCACGAAGCGTCGCTCAGTCTCCGCCGGCCGCCGCGAGCAGCATCGCCGCACCGACCAGCGCCGCCGTCTCGGTGCGCAGGATGTGCGGACCGAGCCCGCACGGCCGGAACCCGGCCGCCGCCGCCGCCGCCTGCTCGTCGGCGGTGAAGCCACCTTCGGGGCCGACCAGCAGCACGGCTTGCGTCGACGATGCCGTCGACGCGCCGAGCTGGTCGCGCAGCGGCGGTGCGTTCGCCGTCGCCAGCCAACGTGCCGCCGGCAACCCCGGCTGCTGCAGGAACGCGGCGAACTCGAGCGCCGGCTTCACCGCGGGCAGCCAGGCGCGGTCGCACTGGCCGGCGGCGGCGCGCACGACCTTGGCCCAGCGTTCCGGGCGTTCGCCTTGCGGCCGCGTGCGCTGCGTCCACAGCGGCTGGAACACGGCGACGCCGACCTCGGTGCCGTGCTCGAACAGCCACTCGCCGCGCTGTTGCCGCGGTGGCGCGAAGGCCAGCAGCACCGTCGGTGCCGTTGGTGCCTCGTGGTGCACTTCGGCCACCTGCAGTTCGACGCGGTCGCGTCCGACGGCCGCGATCGTCGCTCGCGCCGTGCCACCGCGCCCGTCGCCGAGTACGACTTCTTCGCCGGGGCGGCTGCGCAGCACGCGGCCGAGATGGTGGGCCAATTCGCCGTCCAGGGTGGTGGGGCCGGGCTCGGGCAGGTGGTCGACGAAGTAGCGGTGCGCCATGACTGCCGGGGGTTGTAGCGTCGGCGGGGTCGCGGCGAACACGGAGCCGAGCCTTGCGGTGCTGTCAACCAACGGTAGTTTGGGGACTAGCCGTGGTCGGCGTTCGCGTCCCCCTCCGCCCACGCTACGGTCTGGCCCCGACCGTCTTTCGCGCGGTGTCGCCGATGCCGCGGGAGGCGCCCGGGGTCCGGGCGTCGAGACCCCTCTCCTACCTGTATGGCCAACTACGTCCTCGAGATCCTCGATGGGGATCGCGCTGGTGAGGTCGTTCCCGTTGCCGATCGCCCCGTGCGCATCGGCCGTCGCCCCGGCAACGACCTGGTGCTGGCCGACGAGAAGACCTCCGGTGTGCACGCCGAGGTGGTGCCCGAAGGCGACCGTCACGTGCTGCGCGACCTCGGCTCGACCAACGGCACGTTCCTCGACGGCAAGCGCATCACCGAGCTGGTGCTGACTCCCGGCGACGTCGTGACCGTCGGCCGCTTGCAGGTGAAGTTCCGGCTCGCGGGCGACGGGGCCAGCGCTCCGGTCGATGCCGGCGAACTGTCGGTGCGCCGGCTCGATGCCGGCCGAGTGCAGAAGCGTTCCGGAGCCACGGCGGTGGTGGCGCTGGTGGCGCTGCTCGCCGCCGGCGGTGGCGCCTGGTTCTGGCTGCGCGGCAAGGCCGAGGCCGAAGGGGGCGACGGTCCGGCGGCTGGTGGTGGTCCGCGGGCTGCGCTGGTCGTCGACGGCAACAAGCTCCCGAACGAGCTCGCGCAGTGCGAGGTCGAAGAGGGTTGGGAGCGCGTCGGCGGGGCGACGTTCCAGACGATCGGCCGCGGCCACAGCGGAGCTGGGGCCCTGCAGTGCGAACGCGTCGACGGCCCTGACGGCAAGGACTTCGCCGTGCTGCGCACGCAGAAGCCGCTGACCGTGCTGCCCGGGCGCACGGTGACGTTGGCGGCGCACCTGCGCTGCACCGGCGGTGCCCGCGCGGCGGTGCGCGTGCTGCTCGGCTCCGACAACGAACAGATGCCGTTCCGCTTCCGCACCGGCAGTGCGGTGGTTGCGCACCCGAGCGGCTTCCAGCGCGTGTCCTTGCCCATCGCCGTGCCGCCCGGCTGCAACCACCTGCAGGTCGAAGTCGTCGCCGTGATGCCGGCGGCCGGCGATGCGGTGGCCGTCGACGACGTCGCCGTCACCGACGGCGGGGACGCGACGCTGGTCGAGCTGAAGCTCGCCGACACCGGCCAGACCATGCTCGGCAGCGGGGCGGCGCTGGCGCTGCGCTCGGTCGACATGGATGCGCCGGTGATCCTGCGCGCGGTGCTGCCCGGCGAAGTGCCGGCGGAGTTCGCGGGGCTGCACAAAGCCGAGCTCTGCGCGCTGTCCGACCTCGGCGCGTCGCTGCAGGTGACGCCGATCGAGCGCGGCTTCGCGGTCGCGGCGAACGGTGTCCCGTCGCTGCGGCTGGCGTTGCCCGCCGACGCTGCCGGCGGCCTGCTGATCGCCAGCGGTGGCGACCCGTCGTTCGCGGCGGCGCCCGGCGAGGGCGGCTTCCAAGCGCAGTCGCTGCTGACCGGTGCCGGCACCACCCGCGCGCTGTGGCGCTTCGACGCCCCGGTGGCGTGCACCGGCAAGGTCGGCAGCGGCACCTTCGCGCTCGACGCGGCGGCGACCAGGTTCGAGGTCGTGCTCGACTTCCCGGCCGAACGCAAGCTCGCGATCGACGGCGTCGCCAAGGCCCGGCAGAAGGCCGGCGGCGGGCGCCCGGGCGAGGCGCTCGACCTGCTGCGCGAGCTGGTGCAGCGCGCGCCGATGGACTCCGAGGTGCTGGCCGAAGCGCAGGTGCTGCGCACCGAGCTGATGGCGACGCAGACGCGCGCCGTGCGCCGGCTGCAGGCCGACCTCGACGAGGCGCAGTTCTTCAACACGCGCGGCGGCTTCGAGCGCGTCGCGTTCGGCGTCGATTCGCTGGAGGCGATCTACGGCGACCAGAACCTCGACGACCCGAAGGGGCTGAAGGCGCTGCGAACCTCGGCGTTGGCGCGCCTGCAAGCCCTCGACGACGGCAACCGCGGCGCCGAACGCGCGCGGCTCGAGCAGCTGACGAAGGTGTTCGCCGACGCCCAGCAGCCGGTGCTGGCGAAGTGGATCGAGGACTACGTCGCGCGTCACCTCGGCGATGGCGCCGGCAAGCCGGCCGGCCAGCAGGAACGTGGCAAGCCGGAGGACGGCAAGTAGCGCGCAACACGCAGCGCGCCACGGGGCGCGATCACCCGGCCGCGAGTCGCCTCGCGGCCCCGACGAACGAACCGCACACGAGAGAACGGAACGAACCATGGCCAACAAAGCGACCGCCGTCGACCTCGGCAGTCACAGCGCCAAGATCCTGGTGGCGTCGGTGGGCAAGCACGGCGTCAAGGTGCTGCGCTTCGCCGGTCTGCCGCGCGGCGACAACGATGCCCCGGTGGCGCTGCGCCAAGCCGACGTGCCGCTCGCCGGCGTGGTCTGCGGCCTCGCCGGCCGCGACATGACGCTGCGCTACAGCCAGGTGCCGCCGACGCCGGACTGGCAGCTGCGCAACCTGATGGAGCTCGAGATCCAGGACCTGGCGCAGCAGTCCGGCGGCGCCTTGTCGGCCGACTACAACCTGCTGCCGCAGCAGGATGCCGAAGCGGGTGTCGACACGGTGCTGCTGGCGCTGGCCAAGGATGAAGCGCTCGATCGCCTGCAGGACGAGGTGAAGCGCTCGAACGGCAGCGTCGCCGCGTTCGTGCCGAACTGCACCGCGCTCTACAACGCGTTCCTGAAGTGCGGCCCGGTCGAAGCCGACGCCGTCGTCTGCCTGGTCAACATCGGCCACACGACGATGGACCTCGCCATCGTCAAGGGCACCGACCTGTTGTTCGCCCGCAACCTCGGCACCGGCACCAAGGTGCTCGACGACGCGATCGCCTCGGCGTTCAACGTCAGCGAGCGCAAGGCCGAGGCGCTGAAGAAGGATCTGCTCGACCTCGATCCGCAGAGCCGCGGTCGCTACGCCAGCGGCCAGGCCGAGAAGGTGACGATGGCCGCCGCCGGCGGCGCCTCGTCGATCTCGGCGGCGATCCAGAGTTCGCTGTCGTTCTGCAAGGCGCAGACGAAGCTCGCCGACCTGCGCCTCGACCAGGTGCTGCTCGCCGGCGGCGGCGCCAGGCTGCGCGGCCTGCGCGCGTTCCTGCGCGAGGCGCTGCGCTGTCCGGTCGAGCTGTTCGACCCGTTCGCCAACGCCGACCTGTCGGCGCTGCCGCCGACCGACGCCGAGCAGCTGCAGGCGATGCGGCACGAAGCGGCGGTGGCGCTCGGCCTCGCGGTGGGTCGCCTCGACGACTCGCTCTACGCGATCGAGATCCTGCCGGAGGCGGTGAAGAAGCGGCTGCGCTTCCAGCAGCGCACCGTGTGGAACCTCGTCGCCGGCCTGCTCGTCGTGGTCGTGCTCGTGCTGCAGTTCCTGCACCGCAAGAACGAGGTGAAGGCGGTCGAGGAAGCGAACCAGCAGGCGAAGATCCGCATCAACGCCGCCAACAAGGTGCACGATCGCGCCGTCGAGGCGATCGAGGCGAGCAAGGTCGAACGCGCCGTCGTCGAGCACCTGACGACGGTGGTGCAGCCGATGCACGGCCTCTTGCGCGTGCAGCGTGCGGTGGTCGCCAACCTGCCGCCGGAGCTGTGGATCCAGAAGCTCGAGGCGAAGAGCGGCAGTGGTGCCGCGAGCAGTGGCAGCAAGAAGCGCGACCCGATCATCGTCGAGGTGGCCGGCAAGCCCCTGAACGGCGTCGACACCAGCCGCGTCGTCACCGACTTCGTCGCCCGGCTGAAGGCCGACCCGTCGTTGGCGGATCTCAACCCGCGCATGGACCCGCTGCCGGCGGGCCAGGAGAGCGTGGAGCGTTTCAAGGTGACCTTCGAACTCGCGGGAGGCCGCTGATGGACATCGGCGCATTCGTGCAGGAGAACAAGCGCTGGCTGATCGGCGGCGCCGCCGGTGCGGTGGTGTGGCTGATCGCCGGCACCGTGGTCGACTCGTCGCTGCAGCCGCAACGGCTGTCGGCATCGAAGCTCGGCCAGAAGGCGCAGGCCTACGGCAAGGAGGCGCAAGCCGCCGCCGCCGCCGAACTGGCGGAGCTGCAGAAGGCCCGGGCGGCGCTGCAAGCCGAGCTGGCGTTCGTGCCGGACAAGCGCTTCGAGCTCGAGGGCAAGGGCGCGCACGACACCTACGGCTACCAGACCGGCCTCGCGCTGAAGCAGGCGATCACCAGCACCGCCAGCGAACGCATGGTGCAGTGCAGCGAAGCCAGCATCACCTGGGAGATCCCGACCACGGCGGACGACACGCGCGGCATGCTGCTCGGTCTCGCCGTGCTCGACGAGCTGCAGAAGCGGCTGTTCGCGGCGCACGACGCGGTCAAGGCCGAACGGCCGGAGGCGATCGGTCTGCGCGCGATCGTCGCCATGAAGCTCGACGCGCGCCGCGGCCAGCGCAGCACCGCGCGGGCGCCGCGCGCCGGGGAAATCGACCTGCGCGACCTGCTGGTGCAGGAGCAGGTGTCGTTCACCGTGCAGGCCGACGAGGCGACGCTGCTGCGCCTGCTCGAGTCGTGCCGGCAGTCCGGGCGCACGCTGGTGGTCGACGGCTGGCAGCTGATGCAGCCGACCCGGCGCGGCGAGCCGTGTACGCTGAAGGGCACGGTGCTCGGCGTGCAGTTCAAGAACGTCCCGCAGACCCAGGACGGCAAGTCCGCAGAGGCGAAGTGAGCATGGCGATCCGCAAGGAACAGGTGCTGGCATTGGCGACGCTCGGCGTCGCGGCCTTGGTCGCGCCGAAGTACTTCCGCAGCCCGGCGGCGCCGCCGGCGATCCGCTTGCAGCAGGAGGACTACACGCCGACGCTTGTGCGTGGCTACGT
>CANGSN010000218.1 GCA_947455805.1 Planctomycetota bacterium | reverse complement strand
GGCGGCGAGCGCCAGCAGCAGGGCAGCGGTCGTGGTGGAACGGCGGCGGAACCGGGGGCGGCGGTCTCGGTGGGGGTGGTCGCAATGCATGCGGGCGATGTCCGGTGCGAAGTTGACATCGACAACATAGAGCCATAAGTTGACACTGTCAACTCGTGGCGGTTGGCATCGCCGCGGACGCACCCTTGTCGCGCCGCCGGCCGTCGCCGAAGGTTGCCGCCGCTGCCGATGCCACGCCGCCCTCGCAAGCCCTACCACCACGGCGACCTGCGCCGCGCCCTGCTGGACGCCTCGATCGCGATCCTCGAGAAGTCGGGCCCCGACGCGCTGACGCTGCGCGCCGCCGCGCGCAAAGCCGGCGTGTCGCACACGGCGCCGTACCGCCACTTCGCCGACAAGAGCGATCTGCTGGCGGCGATCGCCGAGGAGGGGTTCCTCGCGCTGCAGAAGGCGATGCACGCGGCCGCTGCCAAGGGCAAGAACGCGATCGACGCGCTCGAGCGTTCCGGCGTCGCCTACGTGGCGCTGGCGCTCGAGCATCCGGCCCACTGCAGCGTGATGTTCGGCCGCGATGCCGCCGACCTGCGGCGGGCGACGGACGCGAGCCCGCAGGTGGTGGCGTCGCACACGGCCGGGCACGCGGCGTTCGCGGGGTTGGTGCAGCTGATCGAGCAGGCGCAGCGCGACGGCTTCATCCGCAAGGGCGACCCGAACGAGTTCGCCAACGTCGCCTGGTCGACCGTGCACGGCATCGCGACGCTGGCGATGACCCGCATGCTCGACGGCGAGGACGAGCAGCCGTGGGACGTGCCGACGACGCTGGCGTTCGCGAAGCGGGCGCTGGAGACCCTGAGCCGCGGCTTCGCGCCGGCCGGTTGACCCAGAGCCGCCCGGCTTTCCCCGGAGCTGCTCAGCATCCGCCCATGCCACGGCCGATAGGGCCGCCATGCGTCGGTTCCGCTTCCGCCTGGCTCCCGTCCTGCGCCTGCGTGCGCAGCTCGAGCGCACCGCGCGTCGCGAGCTGGCGACGGCGATGGGCACGTTGGCCAGCGTCGACCAGAAGCTGGCGGCGGCGGCGGCGGGCCTGCGCGATTGCGCCGACCAGGCGTCGCGTGCGGACGGCGTCGGGCAGCTGGCGAAGGGCCTCGAGCAAGGCCTGCGTCGCCACCACTGGCGCCTGCAGAAGCAGCGCGCCGAGGCGCAGCAGCGGCTCGACGTCGTGCGCGCCGACTACACGCAGAAGGCGCGCGACCTGAAGGCGCTGCAGAAACTGCGCGACCAGCAGCGCGAGGCATGGCGCCTCGAGACGCAGCGCGCGGAGCAGGCGGAACTCGACGAACTCGCGGCGATGGCGCGCAGCGTCAAGGCGATCCGTGAGCAAGCGGCCGAACGACAAACGCAAGAGGTGTGCTGATGGGCATGGTCGTCAAGCTCGTGTTGGGAGTCGTGTTGTTCGTCGCGTCGTTGGTCGGCGGCCTCGCCGCGACCGGGCGCCTGAACCACGAAGGCACCGCGAACATCCCCGTGCTGGGCGGGTTCTTCCCACCGCCGCCGCCGCCGCCGCCCGAAGGCGAAGGTGCGGAAGGTGAGCCCAAGGAAGGCGAAGCCACCGACGCCGCGCACCAAGGCGAAGCCGGGGCCGCGGTCGATGCGCACGCCGCACCCGGTGGCGAGACGCACGGCACGCCGACCGAAGCCGCCGCGGGCGGTGGCGAACAGGACCCGCAGAAGCCCGTTCGCCAGAAGGAAGGCAAGTCGGTGGTCGAGCCCGAGAAGCCGAAGGATGGCGGGGGTGGGCACGGCGGTGGCCACGGCGAGGAGCCGGCGGCCGACGCGCACGGCAAGCCCGACGCGCACGGCAAGCCCGATGCGCACGGCAAGGCCGACGACCACGGCAAGGCCGACGACCACGGCAAGGCTGCGCACGGCAAGACCGACCCGCACGGCAAGGGCGACAAGGGCTCGCCGGAGGGCGACTTCCACGGGCTGCAGAAGGAACTCGAGAAGGACAAGAGCCCCTACAAGCCGGGCGAACTGTTCCGCTTCGAAGGCCTGCCGTCGGGCCTGACGATCGAACAGGTCAACGAGGCGTGGCAGCGCGTGCAGGGCCTGATGAGCGAGGTCGAGCAGCGCAAGACGGCGCTCGACATCCGCGAGAAGGACCTGCAGGAGCTCGCCAACGACATCAGCAAGCGGCAGGCGGAGCTCGGCCAGCTGCGCGCGCGCCTCGACGAGATGCAGCGTTCGATCGACGCCAAGATCCAGAAGTTCCAGGACCAGGTGAAGCTGATCCGCAACGACGAGGTCGCCGGCCTGAAGCGGAACGCGGCGACGCTGGCGTCGTTCGAGCCGGCGAAGGCCGCCGAGATCGTGCTGCAGCAGTGGGGCAGCGAGAAGGGTCAGGACGAGGTGCTGCGCCTGTTCGAGTTCATGGACAAGGACGCCGTCAACGAGATCCTGAAGGTGCTGCCGGCGGCGACCACGCAAGACGTGATGAAGAAGCGTCTGCGCGTCAGCAAGGAGTCGGCGGCACCGCCGCGATGAGTGCGCCGGCGGCCGCCCGCACGGCGCCGCTGGATTCCTGAACACCGCTGCCAGCCGCTGCCGATAGCGGCATGGCACTGGATCGACGGCGTGGAGAACCACACACGTGTCCGACGACAAGAAGAAAGACGCTGACCCGAAGGCCGAAGAGGGCAAGAAGAAGAAGGGCTTGCCCCCGATCGTGATGATCGCCGTCGGAGCGATCGTCGGCGGCGCCGGCGTGGTCTTCGCGATCCCGCCGAAGACCGTCGAGGTCAAGGTCGAGGAGCCCGTCTACGAGATCGTCGACGTCAAGCATCCCGACTCGATCAAGGTCACGTTCAACCCGCGCACCAAGGCCGGCAAGGGCACCGCGCGCGTCGAGTTCAAGTTCACCTACCGGGTGCGCGAGGACCTCGAGGAGCAGGCCTTCGAGCAGATCAAGGCGAACTGGGAGCAGGCCAACTCGAACGCGCTGATGCTGCTGCGCAAGCGGAGCATGGAGGAGCTGCAGTCGGAGACCGGCATGCAGATCCTCGCCGCGGACCTGATCGACGACCTCGATCGCACGATGTTCGCGACCGCCGAGCCGCGGATCGCCAAGGTCGTCAACGTCATCTGGAAGGACTGGCTGTTCCAGTAGCCCGAGAAGCGCCCCCGTGAACGAGATCCTCACCAACGAAGAGATCGACACCCTGCTGCAGATGTTTCGCAGCGAGGGTGGTGCGATCGAGCCGGAGAGCGAGAAGCGCCCGGCGCCGGTGGTGCCGATCGCCGACAACACGGGCCGCGTCGTCAGTCCGATCGATCTGTTGAAGCCGAACCGCCTCGGGCGCGAACAGCTGCGCGGCCTCGAGCGCTACTTCGAGAGCGCCGGCAAGCTGCTGTCGGCGACCATCGGCGACCGCCTGCGTCTCGACACGCGCTGCGACTGCGTCGCCGTCGAGCAGCTGCGCTTCGGCAGCTGGCTCGAACAGCTGCCAGGCCCAGTGGCGATCTACGTGCTGCAGATGGAGCCGTTCAAGCTGCCGGTGCTGTTCACCGCCAGCACCAGCATGCTCTACGGCGCCGTCGACCGCATCCTCGGCGGCTCCGGCAAGGTGCAGAAGGTGCCGAAGGACTTCACGTCGGCCGAGCACACGGTCGCCGAGGCGCTGGTCGGGCCGTGCCTCGACCGCATCTGCGAAGCGCTGTCCGAGGTGATCAAGCTGAAGTGGACGATCGCCAACCGCTTCTGCAACCCGTCGATGGCGCAGATCCTGCCGGCGCAGGACGTCGTGCTGTCGATCTACTTCCAGGCCGCCGGCGACTTCCTGCTCGGCGACCTGCGCCTGGTGATCCCGTTCGTGTCGCTGGAGCCGCTGCTCGACAAGTTCGGCCGCGACTCGGTGGCGGCACTCGAACCGGGTGCTCTGCGTCAGAAGCTCGGCGTCACCGTGCGCGACATGCCGGTCGACGTCGCCGTCGAACTCGGCGGCGCCCGCATCCGCCTGCGCCAGCTGCTCGAGCTGCAGGCCGGCGACGTGATCCCGCTCGACACGCGCTTCGGTCAGCCGGCGGTGGTGCCGGTCATGGGCCGCCCGAAGTTCACCGGCCACGTCGGCAGGATCGGCAACAGGTTGGGCCTGCAAGTGGCCGATGTCATGGCGCAGTAGGCAATGGCGGACAACCAACCATTCCCGGACGGCGACTGGGGCGCGGACAAGGTCGCGCAGGCAGGCGCGGACCTCGCGGCGGCGGCCGTGCAGCCGGTGGCGTTCGGCCAGCTCGGCCCGGGCGCCAAGAACGACGGCAAGGCCAACCTCGACCTGCTGCTCGACGTCGAGATCCCGATCTCGGTCGAAGTGGGCCGCACGCAGATGAGCCTCGACGAAGTGCTGCGCCTCGTGCCCGGCAGCGTCATCGCGCTCGACAAGAAGGCCGAGGAGCCGGTCGACCTGCGCGTCAACGGCAAGCTCGTCGCGCGCGGCGAGGTCGTGCTGGTCGACGACACGTATGGCCTGCGCATCACACAGATCGTCGACGCCCAGGGCCGCATCGAAAGCCTGCGCTGAGCGTTCGAGAGAGATTCCTCCTCGAAGGCTCTGCGCGGCGGCGTAGGTAGCAGGGCTGGTCCTCGCGAGCGGCGGTCGGTGGACACTTTGCTCGCGTGGCAGGTGAGAGGCCGGGAACCATGCCAGCACGGCCTCTCAGATCCCTGCTTGGCGGCCGCCTGCACAGCCGCGCAGAGCCTGTGCTCCTCGGTTGTCCGCAGCTCGCTCCAGCTCTTGCGGCTCGGAAGCTCGGGCTGTATATATGCGCAATCAAACGCGATGGCTGCGAAGCGACGATCTCCAGAGGGACTGACCAAGGCCGAAGGGGGCCGAGATGGTGGCTCGAAGGCTGTTCGCGGCAAGCGTGCGGCGGGCACTCGATCTGCGGTCCAGCCCGCCGTTGGAGAACGTGCCGCGCCGTTGCTGCCGTTCCGCACCGGGCGCGGCGGTGCGCGAAAGGGTGCTGGTCGCAAGCCGAAGATCACCGGCCGACCTGGCGTCGACCACCGCGAACGGGCGCCGCTCGCCAAGCGCTTCCCCGTGCATGTGACGCTCAAGCTGCGCAGCGGCTTGCCGCGCTTGCGCAGCCGACGCGAATACGCCGCCCTGCGGGCGGCGTTCGCGGCCGGCTGCCAACGCAACCTCGCCGGCACGTTCCGCCTCTGCCACTACGCAGTCCTCAACGACCACCTGCACCTGCTCTGCGAAGCCGAATCCCGCGCCGCCCTCTCCCGCGGCCTGCAAGGCCTGCTGATCCGCATCGCCAAGGCACTGAACAAGCTCTGGTCACGCCGCGGCCGCGTGTTCGCCGATCGCTACCACGACCACATCCTGAAGTCGCCGCGCGAGGTGCGGAACGCGCTGCGCTACCTGTTCGGCAACGGCAAGAAGCACGCAGCCGAAGGCCGCGAGGTCCAGGTGACCCAAGTCCTCGACACCTACACCTCGGCGCCGTGGTTCACGGGTTTCCGCGAACGCATCACCGTCCTCGGCCTCGATGCGGTCGTGCGGCCGGTTGCCGATGCGCGCACGTGGTTGCTGACCGAGGGCTGGCTGCGGCACGGACGGCTCTGCGTGCACGAGATGCCCAGCACCGCCTGAGGCCGAGAGGAAATCAGCCAAGGCCTCTCAGCAGGATGGTTGGCGGCTGCCTGCGCAGCCGCGCAGAGCCTTCGAGAGGCTTCTTCGGATCGGCGTCAGTCGCCGCCGGCCGTGCTCGCGCGCGCGAACGCCGCGGCTGCCGTGGTCAGGTCCACGTCGACGTCGACGTCGCCGTCGCGACCGGCCGCGTCCGCCAGCGCGCACAACACACTGCGCAGTTCGCGGCTCGGCCCCGGCTGGCCTTCGGCGAGCACGCTGGCGGCGCCGAGGCCGCGCCAGAACGCCGCTTCGTC
>CANGSN010000217.1 GCA_947455805.1 Planctomycetota bacterium | reverse complement strand
CGCCATGCCGTGGCCGGCCAGCAGGAACCCACCCGCCTGCCCCAACGCCCCGAGCAGCGCCCCGCCGAGCCCGAGCCACCACTGGTGCCGCTGCAGGCTTGGGTTCCACGATGCACCGTCGCGGTTGCGCAGCAGCACGAGGCCGACGCCGAACATCGTCAACGCGATGCCGACCAGCACCAGCGCGGTCGGCGCGCGGCCACACGCAGCCTCGATGCCGACGGTCATGCCGGGCCACGCGGCGAACACCACCGAGCTGAGCCGCGGCCCGATCTTCGCCAACGCGTAGAAGAAGCCGATGTCGCCGAGCACGAGCCCGGCGACGCCCGACGCGACGAGGTACCAGAGCCGCTCGTCCCCCAGTCCGATCGGCCAGCACGAGCCGGTCAGCGCCCACGCCAGCAGCAACAGGCACGGCAGCGCCGCGTAGAGGCGGAACTGGTTCGCCGGCCGCGGCCCGACGGCGCGGCTCGCCACGGCGAAGGCGCTGCTGCTGCCGGTCCAACAGAGCGCGGTCAGCAGCGCACAGATCTCGCCGAGGTAGGGCATGAATCGCGCGCGCGAGTGTGCCACCCTTGCCGCACGCACACAAACGTGGCCGACCTCGTTCCCGACTACCTGCACTGGCTCGCCAGCGAGCGGCGGAAGAGTGCCGCGACGCTGCGCGCCTACGGCAGCGACCTGCACGCGTTCGTCGCCTGGCTCGGCACGCACGGCCGCGCGCTGACCGCGGTCACGCGCTTCGAACTGCGCCGCTACCTGGTCGAGCTCGAACAGCAGGGCCTCGTCGCCACCTCCGTGCAGCGCAAGCTGGCGAGCCTGCGCGGGCTGTTCGCGTGGCTGCAGCAGACCGGGCGCATCGACAAGGACCCGGCGAAGCTGCTGAAGGGCCCGAAGGCGCAGAAGCGCGTGCCGCGCTTTCTCACCACGCAGGAGGTCGACGCGCTGCTCGGGCAAGCGTTCGACGAGTCGCCGCAAGGCGCGCGCGATCGCGCGATCCTCGAGACGCTGTATTCGACCGGCTGCCGCGTCAGCGAGTGCGCCGGCATGCGGCTCGAGCACCTGGACCTGCAGGAAGGGGTCGTGCGCGTGCTCGGCAAGGGCCAGAAGGAACGGCTGGCGATGCTCGGCGAACCAGCACTCACCGCGATCGCCGCGTGGCTGCCGCTGCGCCAGCAGATGGTGCGCTCTGCGCGAAGGACCGACCCGGGCACGCTGTGGATCAACCGCCGCGGCGGGGCGCTGAGTGCGCGCTGGGTGTTCCAGACCGTCGTCGATCGCGCCAAGGCGGCGGGACTGCAGACGACGCTGACGCCGCACGGCCTGCGGCATTCGTTCGCGACGCACCTGCTCGACCGGGGGGCCGATCTGCGCACGGTGCAGGAACTGCTCGGCCATGCGCGGCTGGTGACGACCGAGATCTACACGCACGTGTCGATCGGCAAGCTGCGCGCGGTCTACGACCAGGCGCATCCGCACGGGCGTGAGCGTTCGGCGGATGCGGGGGCGACGAACTCAGGCTGAGGTGCCGCCCGCTACGGCAACACGTCGAGCCGCACCGCGTGGCTCGCTTGCAGCCCGAGCAGCGCGCACCCCGACGGCGACAGCCACACCGTCTGCAAGCCGACGAACGCACCCGCCGGCACCCCTGCCAGCGACACCGGCAGCGACACCTTCCCCGTTCCGTCTGCGAGCAGCGCGGCGACCACCGTCAGCTGCGGGCCGACGAACGCGGTCAGGTCCGCGACCGGCAGACCACCCGGCAACGGGTCGCCGAGCAGCAACACCCCGGGCAAGCCTGCCGGCGCGCGATCGACGCGCACGGCGGCGTCACTCGTTCCCGATTTCGCGACGCGGGTGCCGTTCAGCCACACCGGCGATGCGCAGGCCGACGTCGCCGCCCCAAGGCACAGCCACCCCGCGGGCAACACGGCGGCGTCGACCTCGCCGTAGATGCGTTCGACGTAGGGATACGTGATCTGGTTCAGGTAGCGCACGGCGAAGGTGCCGCTGAGGTCGTGCACACGATCGACCCAGCCGGCGAAGCCGAACGCGCCGACGCCGCTGGCCAGCAGCGTGCGCCCTTGCGCGTCGCGGCGATCGATCCAGATGCCGATCCCGTAGGGCGCTCCATACGGATGCGGCGAGCCGGCGACCGGGATGCCGACCGTCTGCGCCGTCAGCATCGTGTCGACGCTCTGCGCACTGAGCACCTGCACGCCGTTCCACGAGCCGCCGTTCCGCAGCATCGTGAAGAAGCGGGCGAAGTCGCGCAGCGTCGACTGCACGCCGCCGGCGATGCGCGGATTCAGCGTCGGCCCGAACGCGAAGTAGTCCGTCGCGGCGAGCTGCAGCGGGGTCGCGATGCGCTGCGCGAACAGCGTCGACCACGGCAGGCCGCTCGCCACTTCGCAGACGGCTCCGGCGACGTGCATCGACACCCCGCCGTACTCGAACGTCGACCCGGGCGCGAACTGCAACGGCACCGTGGCCAAGTACGCCGCCGCCTGGCGCAGCGTCACCGTGTTGTCGCTGATCACCGGATCCCCGTCGACCATGCCCGACGTGTGCGCGAAGCACATGCGCAGCGTGATCGAAGCCCGCGCGCCGGTGCTCCACTCCGGCAGGTACTGCCCGACGGTGTCGTCGAGGTGCACGTGCCCGCTGTCGACCAGCGACATCAGCACCGCCGCCGACAGCGTCTTGCTGGCCGAGGCGATCGACATCACCGTCGTCGGCGTCACCGTGCCGAAGGACTGTTCGAGCAACAGGCCCGAGGGCACGTCGAGGCGCAGCGCGTTGCTGCCGAACTGCGACGCGGCGAGCAGTTGCTGTTGGATCGGCGCGATGCCGCCGAGGTCGTGGCAGCCGAGCGACTGCGCGGCGACGAGCGGGGCGAAGCCCCCGAGCGAGACGAGGCAGAGAGCCGTGATCGGGTTCATGGTGATGCGAGGAGGAGCATGGTGCGTGGGGCGGGGCTGCGCGGCGGGCACGCTCCGATCACGGCAGCACGTCGAGGCGCAGTCCGTGGCTCGCCTGCAGCCCGAGCTGCGTGCAGGTCGACGGCGACAGCCAGACGCTCTGCAGGCCGAACGAGAGGCCGGCCGGCACGCCGGTCAGTGGCACCGGCAGCGTCGCGTGACCCGACGCATCGGCGACGAGGCCGGCGACGACGCTGAGCTGCGGCCCGACGAACGCCGTCAGGTCGAACAGCGGCAACCCACCCGGCAGCGGGTCGCCGAGCACCAAGGCCCCCGGCAGTCCCGCCGGCGCGCGGTCGACGCGCAGCGCGAAGTCGGCGTTGCCGGTGGTCGCCGGCAACGTGCTGTTCATCCAAACCGGTGCGGCACATGCCGGGCTCGCGGCGCCGAGGCACGAGGCGCCCGCCGGCAGCATCGCCGCGTCGATCTCGCCGAAGATGCGTTCGAGGTAAGGATACGACAGCTGGTTCAGGTACTGGATCGAGAACGTGCCGCTCATGCCGTGCGCACGATCGATCCACCCGGCGAAGCCGAACGCACCGGCGCCGGTCGCGAACAGCGTGCGGCCCTGGCTGTCGCGGCGATCGATCCAGATGCCGATGCCGTAGGGTGCGTTGTACGGGTGCGGCGTGCCGAGCACCGGCAGGCCGACGGTCTGCGCGGTCAGCATGGTGTCGACGCTCTGGGCGCTGAGCACCTGCACGCCGTTCCACACGCCGCCGTCGCGCAGCATGCCGACGAAGCGCGCGTAGTCGCGCAGCGTCGACTGCGCGCCGCCGTCGATGCGCGGGTTAGGCGTCACGCCGAAGCCGTCGTAGTCGGTGGCGACCAGCTGCAGCGGATTGGCGATCCGCTGCGCGAACAGCACAGCCCACGTCTGGCCGGTGACGACCTCGCAGACGGCGCCGGCTATGTGCATCGACAGGCTGCCGTAGAGAAAGCGCGTGCCGGGCACGTACTGCAGCGGCTTCGTCGCCAGCTGCGCCGCCGCCTGCCGCAGCGTGATCGTGTCGTCCATGACCGCGGGATCGTTCGCCTGCATGCCAGACGTGTGCGTGAAGCACATGCGCAGCGTGATCAGCGCCTTCAAGCCGGTGTTCCACTCCGGCAGGTAGAGGCCGACGCGGTCGTCGAGGCCGAGCAGGCCATCGTCGACGAGCGACATCAGCACCGCGGCCGACAGGGTCTTCGTCGCCGACGCGATCGGCACCTGCGTGGTCGGCGTGAACGTGCCGAACGACTGTTCGTAGAGCAGATGGCCGGGCAGTTCGAGCCGCACGGCGTTGCTGCCGAACGCCGGCGCGTCGGCGACCAGCTGCTGCGCGATCGGCGCGACGCCGCCGAAATCGTGGCAGCCGATCGACTGCGCGAGCACGAAGGTGGCAAGGAACGTGACGACGCCGAGCGTGCGGAGGAGAGCAAGCGGGTTCATGACGAGGCGCCGATTGCATGCGCGACGTCGCTCGGGGACGCCAGCCGGCGGCCCGTCTCGGCGCGAGATTGCGGCGCGCTCCGTGTCCCCGTGCCGACAAGCTGCCGCCTGATTCGCCGGCTGACGAGCGTCGCCCCGTCCGGGGCGAGTCCGCAAACGGAGACGACGCAGCGGAGCTGGGTGCGTCCCCTCGCCGCAGCGTGGAACGACGCGTGGCGGCGTCTCGAGAGGCTCGAGCGGAGTCGCCCCGTTCGGGGCGAGTCCGATCAAAACGTCTGCGGCGTCATCGCGGCGACGTTCGGGTCGACCGGGCCCAGCACGCGCTTGATCAACGCCGACTCGACGAACGTCCACAGCATCGACGTCACCATGTAGACGAGCAGTGCGGCGGCGTAGCTGTAGAGCATGACGCCGAAGATCAGCGGCATGTAGCGCATGATCTGCATCTGCTGGCGCTGCTGCGGGTCGGTCGGCAGCGGCTGCCGCATGACCTGCACCAGCATCAGCGCGAGCCACAGGATCGGCAGCAGGTTGAACTGGTCGGGCCAGAACGGCAGCTGGAACAGCGCGTCCGGACGGCTCAGGTCGTCGATCCAGGCGACGAACGGCTGCTGGCGCACGTCGTAGGCGGTGCGCAGCGCGGTGAACAGGCCGAGGTAGACCGGCATCACCGCGAACATCGGCAGGCAGCCACCGAGCGGCGGCAGCACCTTGTTCTCGCGCTGGAACTGCAGCATCGCCTGCTGGTAGGCGCGCTGGTCGTCGCCGTGCTGCTTCTTCAGCGCGTCCATCTTCGGCTTCAGCACCGCCATGCGCGCGCTGTACGCTCGCATCGACTTCTGCATGTGGAAGTTGAGCGGCGCCAGCAGGCCGCGGACCAGGATGGTCAGCATCATGATCGCGAGGCCCCAGTTGCCGACGACGCCGTGGAACCAACCGAGCAGCGTCAGCAGCAGCTTCGCCATCGGTCGTCCACCGGGCACCGTCACGCTGAAGCAGCACGGCGCGTTCAGGTCGACGTCCATGATCGCCACGAAGCGCTCCGGCTCCGGCAACGTCGCGAACTCGCGGTACGACTTCGGCCCGAGGTAGAGACCGAACGACGCCTTGCTCTCGGCCCCCTGCGCCGGGATCGGCAGCGTGATGCCGTAGCGCGCCCGCAGCGTGGTGTTCGCCAGCGTGCCGGAGACGGTGTCGTCGCGCAGCGGCACGGTGTCGAACTCGCAACTGCGCAGGGCGGCACGGGCGCCGTCGTCGCGCGGCCACAGGAAGGAGCCGAAGAAGCGGTTCGACGTGCCGGCGAACAGCACCGTCCTGCCGTCGATCGGCAGCGGCTGCGGCACACCGGCCTTCGGCGCCACGTGCTGCGGCTCGGCTTCGGCTGCGGCGACGATGCCGGCCGACGCCGACAAGAACAGGCCCGGCTCCTGCGGCGAGATCAGCGTGGGGCCGCCGAGCACGAAGTCGATCGAGCCGGCGGCTTGCGCAGTCGTGTTGCGCAGCACCAGTTCGAGCTCGAAGCCGCGCTGCTTGCCGTCGTG
>CANGSN010000216.1 GCA_947455805.1 Planctomycetota bacterium | reverse complement strand
GTTCGCGCAGTGCTCTGGCATCGACACTGCCGCCCACCGTGCGCAGCCACTGCACGTCGGCGGCGACCTGCGCCGCGGTCGGCGGGCCTTCGCCGGCGCAGTCCAGACGGCCGGCGACGTCGGCGGCGAGCGCCAACGCGAACAGTTCGACCGGGTAGTCCGTCGGGCGGAAGAACCGGTCGTAGAGGCTGGCCAGCGTGCCGGGACGCAGATCGCCGAACTGGCGGAGCTGCGCGTGCAGCTCGCAGACGTGCCTCGCGACCATCGCGCCGCGCTGGTCGGTCAGCGACGGCCAGCGCGCCAGCAGCGTCGCCACGTGTGGCACACCGGCACCCTCGTGGCCGTGGTGCTGTGGCCACTCGCTGGCTGGCGTGTCGCCCTTGCCGAGGTCGTGGCACAACGTCGCCACCAGCACGGTCAGGCGATCGCGTTCGTCGAGGTGGCGCGTGTTCTCGGCGGCCCATTCGAGCGCCAGCACGAGATGCAGCGCTTGCGACACCTCCGGATGCCAGCGCTGCGGTCCGGCGGGACGGCCGTCGAACTGGCGGGCGAGCTCGGGCGCCAGTTCGACCAGCACGCGTGCTTCGTGCAGCTCGAGCAGGCAGCGGCCGGGCGAACGGCACTTCGTCAGCATCGCGCGCAGCTCGAGTGCGACCGCTTCGCGCGGCACGTCGTGCAGCAGCGACGGCGGCAGGGCGAGCTTGCGGATCGCGCTGTCGAGCGCGAAGCCGAGTTCGTGCGCCTTGCGGTAGTAGCGCAGCCAGCGGATCGCGTGCTCGCGCACGCGCTGGGCCGGATCCCCGACCGGCGCGATGCGGCGGCGGCGCCAGTCGTCGAGGCCGTGCTGCGGATCGTGCACCTGCTCGTCGGCGAGCGTCACGGCGATCGCACCGATCGTCATGTCGCGCTCGGCGAGGTCCGCGTGCAGTCGTTCGCGCAGCGGGGCGTCGACGTTCGCGGCGCGGTAGCTGGTGATCTCGAGGCGGCGGCCGCCGACCTTCAGCGCCAGCGTGCCGCGATCCTGGTTGCCGACCGTCGTCGGCACGAACACGCCCTGCTGCTGCAGCAGGGCCGCGCCGGCGTCGGGCGCCAGCGCCCACGCGAGGTCGAGGTCGACCGGACTCGGGCCTGGGATGCCTGCGACCCGACACGCATGGGCCAGCGCCTGCGAACCGACGATGGCGACGCCGAGTTCGCGCGCACACAGCCAGGGCGCGTGCTGGCGCAGGAACGGCAGCGGGGCGAGGGCGGCGTCGTCGGCGGGGGCGGTCACTTCTGCGGATTCTTCTTCAACCACAGCTTCGCCGCCTCCGCGTTCTCGAACTTCTGGCCGGTGATCGCCTCGAGCGCGTCGGCGACGCGCGGGCGCCAGGCTTGCCACGCCTTCCAGCGCGCTTCCCAGTAGTCGGCCGGCGGGTTGTCGGCGGCGTCGACGTCGGCGGGCTTCGGCTCGTCGAAGTTGCGCAGCAGCAGCGGCAGCGCCTGCTTCTCGCGGCAGACCTTCGCCAGCTCGAGGATCGCCTCGTGCAGCGGCAGGCACTCCTGCGCGTAGCTGCGTTCGAACAGCGGCTCGATGTCGGCCCAGCACGTCTTGTCGTAGCCGCAGCGCTGGATGCCGCGCACCAGCTCGGCCAGCACCATCGGGTCGGTGACCTTCGGGTTCTTCAGCAGCTTCTTGATCGCGGCCAGCGCCTCGGTCGGCGTCTGGTCGACCAGCAGTTCGACCGCGCGCTTCTGCAGCAGCGGCGACTTGTCGGTGCCGGCGATCGTGGTCAGCGCCGGCACGATGGTCTTGTGACGACCGGTGCCGAACTGGTCGAGCGCCTGCAGGCGGTCCTCGAACTTGCTGCTGTTCTTGGCCTTGTTCCAGGCGTCGAGCACCGCCTTGGCGCTCTTGTCGTCGAGAGCCTTGCCGGCGTCCTTGCCCTTCTCGGCACTCGCCTCCTTCGCCGCCGTTGGTGCGGGGCGCTTGTCGGCTGGACGCGGGTCTTGCCAGAGCACGGTGCAGGCGAAGAGGGCGGCGAGCATCGGGCCGATGATAGCCACGAACGGCGAATGCGAGGTGTCGGGGAACTCGCCAGTGCGGCAGGCCTGGGTCCGGGAGCTGCCCTTCAGGCGCGCCATGGCAACGGCCGATCGGATCGGCATGCGCGCCCTCCGTTCGCTGCTGTTCGTCCTGCTCGCCCCGCTGGCCGGCTGCCTCGAAATGGAACAGACGGTCACCATCGCCGCCGACGGCAGCGGCACCCAGCAGCTCAAGATGGGCATCCGCGAGACGACGTTGAACGAGCTGGTGCGCGCCAGCTCGGCCGCCCAGCTGGGCGCGGCGCCGAACCCGAAGGCGCTGTTCGACAAGGAGCTCGCGGGCGCCGAGCTGAAGGAGGCCGGCATGCTGCTGAGTGCCCACACGAGCAAGCTCGAGGCCGGCAAGCGCACCTTGGACCTGACGGCGACGTTCCCGAACTTCGCCGCACTGCAGAAGACGCCGCTGTGCGGCAGCATGGCCGAGTGGGTGCTGACCGCCGGGCCGAAGGAAGGCACCGCCAAGCTGACGCTGTATCCGCAGGGCAAGACGGCGTGGCAGGAGGCCCGGGCGAAGGCGGAGTCGATGGCCAAGGAACCCGATGCCGTCGCCGCCGCGTTCTTCCAGAAGAAGCAGGAGCAACTGACCGGGCTCGACCTGACGGTGCGCTTCCAGCTGCCGGGCGACGTGCTGCTGTGGACCGCGAACATGGAGAAGACCGGCGATCGCGAAGTCACCGCGCGCATCACCGCGGAGCAGATCAAGACGCCGCAGGACCTGGTGCGCCGGCTGGCGCCGCGCTTCGAGGTCGTGTTCGACGCCAAGGGCTGCAAGCTGCCGCTGCAGTAGGGCTGGCCGTGACGAGTGATCGCATGCTGTCGGCCTGTTCCTCGCGCGGCGCCGCACGACGCGCGAGGATGCGGCGATGATCGCGTTCGCGCGTTGGTTCTTCGCGTTGTTCGGCGGGGCGCTGCTCGGGGCCGGACTCGTGCTGCACGGGCAGGTCGCCGTCGCGCGGGTCATGCGGCAGCAAGTGCAGGAGACGTTCTTCCTGTGGCGCGCCATCGGCGAGGCGACGTTCGCGCTGCAGGGCGACGACGTGCGCATCGCGCTGTGGCTGAACGAAGTGCCGGAGTCGGCGATCCGCGACTCCGATCGCGCGGCCTGGATGCTGGTGATCGTCGGCTCGCTGGTCGGCGTCACCGGGCCGCTGCTGCGGCGGCCGGCGGGCAAGGCCGGCAAGTCGGGCGGCAAGGCGCCGCGCGCGGCGTGACCGCCCTGCGCGCGCGCCGGCTCACAGTTCCTTGAACACGCCGCCGTTCTCCTCGGCGAGCCTGCGCATCAGCTTCTGCGGCGTCATCGACATCTGCGCCTCCATGCGCCGCACCTCCTCGGGCGAAGCGGAGCTGATGAACACCGTGTTGATGCGCACCTTCGCCGAGCGGTTGGTCTCCTTGACCACGCGCACGATCTCGACCGGATCGATCACGTCGCCGAGGTTCGGCGCGCCGTCGGACAGCACGAACAGTTCGTCGATGTTGGCGCCATAGCGCTGCCCCTGGACCTGGAACTTGATCTTCAGCGCCTCGTCGAGGCCGCTCCACAGGTTGGTGCCGCCGTCGGCGCGCAGGCCGTCGACGTGCTTCTTGAAGCGCTCGCGGTTCTTCTCGTTCGCCGGCACCAGGTCCTTGTTCCACAGCTCGGGCTTCGGGTTGCCGTTGAACGTGACGAGGTTGAACATCGCGTTCGGCGCCAGCGCGTCGATCGCCGCGCGCAGCTCGCGCTTGGCGAAGTCGAGGCGGATCGACTGCTTCTTCTTCTTGTCGGTCGTCTCCTCCTCCATCGGCCACATCATGCTGCCGGAGAGGTCGAGCACGAACACGACGCGCGTACCCTGCACCGGGATGCCGCAGAACGTCGCCGCGCTGGTGGTGCCGCTGCTGGGCTTCTCCTTCTTCTCCTGCACCGCGACCTTGTCCTTCTCGCTGTCCCAGAAGGCGCGCCACTTCGCCGGCTGGTCGGCCGGGATCACGGCGCCGGTCATGGAGACCAGCACTTCGTGCGTCTGGAACAGCAGCAAGCCCGACAGCACGCCGGACTTCACCAGCTCGGGATGCGCGGCGAAGCGCTCGAGCACGCCGATCAGCGCTGGGATCGCCTCGGCGGAACGGAACTCGTCGAGCAGCTTGACCATCGCCATGTCGGCGCGCCACGTGGCGCGGCCGAGCGATCCGGCGGCAGCGCGCACCGCCAACCGCACACTGTCGGGCAGCGCGGGTGCCTTGGGCGTGCCTTCGGCGGGCTTCGCCTTCTCCTCGCCCGGCTTGGCCTCGGCCGCCGGCTGGGTGTGGGCGTAGCCGGTGTAGAGCTCGCGCAGGGCGTTGCCGATGGCGACCAGCGCCACGTCGCTGGTCTCGGTCGGCTTCTCCAGCGCCGCGATCAACGCCTTCGCCGCCGCGTCGTCGCTCAGCTCGCCGAGCGCGTCGGCGGCGTGCGCGCGGACGTTGTCGTCGGCGTCCGCGAGCAGCGTCTCGAGCACCGGGCGGAACGCCGGGTCGCGCAGGCGGCCCATGCCGCGGATGGCGGCGAGGCGCATCGCCAGCAGGCGCACCTTCTCGACCTTGATCTCACCGCGCGCGCACTTGGTCAGTTCTTCACGCGGCGCCCCGGTCGGCAGCTTGGCCAGAGCTTGTTCGCCGGCGTTGCGCACCTCGAGCGGCGCCATCTCCAGCGTCAGCTTGCCTTGCTCGAAGCCGATCGCCGCGACCTCGACCAGCGCCTGCGCCGCCTCGGCGGTCTCCAGCTTCAGCACCGCGGCGACGATCGTCTCCAGGTCGCCGGCCCAGGTCTGGATGCCGGTGGCGTTCTTCGCCACCAACCCGAACCGCGCGGCGATCGAGTCCTTGCCGATGTCCTGGGGCGAACGGAAGTCGATCTTGCCGGCGCGGTAGAGCTTCAACCACGCGTCGAGTGCCTTGAGTGGCTTCTCGTCGCCGAAGGGAACGGTGACGGGCGGGGCGGGCTCTGGCGACGGGGCGGTCGCGAGCGGAGCCCACCAGCAGGCGAGGGCGGCGAACAGCATCTTCATGGGAGAGTCGGGCGAGGGCCGGGGCGGGCCCGCCGCATGCTAGCGGCTCCGATCCACCAGGTTGCCTGTCCGGGCAGTCCTGTTCCTTCGGCGATCCGGCGGTTCAGCGGGGGAACTCGATCTGCACCTGCACGCCGCCGCCCTGCAGCTGCTGGCGCAGGATGTTCATGGCTTCGCGCTCGGTGACTTCGCTGCGCGGAGCGACCCAGCTGGCACCGCAGTCGTCGGCCATCAGGAACACGGCTTCGCCGACCAGCAGGTTCAGCTCGTCGGCGTTGGGGCTCGGCAGCACGAAGAACAGCTGCCGGAAGACCTCGGGGCGCTGCGTGTTCAGGTGCACCAGGACGTCCATGTCTTCGCGCGGATCGACGCTCGGGGCGACGTAGATCGTGCGCGACAGCGAACCCAGCCGATCGCTGCGCAGCGCTTCGCCGACCACCGTGCGCACCGTGACCTCGTCGCGCAGCCCCTGGCGGCTTCGCCGCAGCAGATTGACTGCGAAGCGCAGGTCGGAGTCGGCCTCCTGGTCGCGGAACGACAGCCGCTGGCGGTTGCGCAGGTCGAGCAGCACCTCGCCGAGGCCCTGGAACTCGTCGGCCTTCTGCCAGGCCTCGCGGATGGCGGCGGGCGCTTCGGCCGGGTTGCTCTCGGCGCGCCGCAGCGCGTAGTTGACCGCCTCGTAGCGCTGCTCGAGCTGCTTCGCGGTCTCGACGGCGACCAGGGTCGGCGTCAGGCGCTGGCTCGACGCGAGCAGCGGGTGGTCGTGGAAGTCGTTGCCGCCGAACCCCGCCACCTGCGCGCCGCCGGTCGTGCCCCGCGGCGCGGTGCTGCGCGGCTGCAGGCGATTGCCGGCCTCGGCGACCGGGTTGGCGGGCCCGGGGTTCGTGGGGCCAGACTCGG
>CANGSN010000215.1 GCA_947455805.1 Planctomycetota bacterium | reverse complement strand
TGGCCGCCGCGGTGGCGGTCGCGGCCGCACGGCAGCGGCCAGCCACTGATCGCCGGCGGGATCAGCGCGGCTCGACGACCGCTGGCGCGTCTGGCGTCGGCGCTGTGTGGCGGCCCGGGCGCACCAGCTCGCGCGGCGTCCAGCCGAGCACCAGCCACAGCGCGGTGAAGCCGAGCACGTAGCCGACAGGCACGTGCCAGCCGTGGCGCAGCCACTTCGCCACCGACTTCGCCTCGTCGAACACGCCGGCGATGGCGACGCCGGCCGAGCTGCCGAACCACAGCATCGAACCGCCGTAGCCGACCGCGAACGCCAGCAGGCCCCAGTCGTAGCCGCCTTGTTCGATCGCCAGCTTGGTCAGCGGGATGTTGTCGAAGATCGACGACACGAAGCCGAGCGCCAGCGTGGTCGGCACCGACGCCGCCGGCAGTGACTTCACCGGCATCATCGACGCGGTCAACACGAGGCACAGCAGGAACGCGGTGCCCTTCGCGGCACTCGGCAGCAGGTGCCAGTCCGGGCGGCGCAGCGGTGCACCGAGCAGCAGCGCCGCCCACACGCCGACCGCCGGGAAGTCGAGCAGCACGTTGGTCGAGACCGTGCCGACGATCACGGCGCCGACGATGACGAGGCGCGCCGCATCGACCGGCGGCGGCGGCGCATCCGGGCGCTGCAATGGCTGCAGGCGGTGCTGCTGGCCGCTGGCGAAGAAGCCGAAGAACGCGATCGCCACGACCGCGCCGATCGACGCGCCGACCAGCCAGGTCGGCGAGGCGCCTTCGATCCACATCATCGTCGTCGTGGTGTCGCCGATCACCGAGCCAGCACCTCCGGCATTGCTGGCGGCGACGATCGCCGCCAGGTAGCCGACGTGCACGCGCCGACGGAACAGCGCCAGCGCCGACGAGCCGCCGATCAGCGCCGCAGCGATGTTGTCGAGCACTGCGGAGAGCCCCGCCACCAGCAGCAGCAGCACGAACGCGCCGAGCCGTCCGCGCGGCAGCACCTCGGTCAGCTTCTCCGGCAGGTGGCTGTGTTCGAAGTGCGCCGCAAGCAACGCGAAGCCGAGCAGCAGCCCGGCCAGATTGGCGAGGATGCGCCACTCATGGTGCAGGTGGTGCAGCAGGTCGAACTCGGTGAACCCGAGTCGCACGAGCAGCACGGCGACGAGGCCGGTGACGGCGATGTGCAGGGCGAACCGATGGAACGCCGCGAGCCCGAGCAGGGTCGCGACGAACAGGCCGAACAGGACGACGTCGATCACGCGAAGGGGTCGTGGGGCGGAACGGCACCGTGGCGCACTCCGCAGCGACGGAGGGCGCTCGCCGGCGAATGCCGTGGAACGAGCGCCCTGGCGGCCCGACCAGGACAGAGCCTGCCGCACCATGGTTGGTGCGGCACCCTTGCGATGCAGGCTCCTGCGTAACGCTGCGACCGCGCCGCCGCAAGGAGCCTTGGGCGACGCCGGCATCCGAGCCTGCCGACGATCGCGGCGTCCGCTACGCCGCGCCTAGCCGAGCAGCGCCTTCGCCGCGGCGACCGGATCGCTGGCGTGCACCAGCGTGCGGAACACGCTGTCGAGGTGGGCGCCGGCGCTGGCGCCGACCTGCGACCGCAGCTCCGCCGCGGTGCCGCACGCGAGCAGCTTGCCCTGGTGCAGCACGGCGATGCGGTGCGCGGTCGTTTCGACCACGTCGAGAAGGTGGCTGCAGTGCAGCACGGCGCCGCCGCGCGCCGCGAACTCGCGCATCAGTTCCTTCACCACCAGCGTCGTGGTGACGTCGAGGCCCGACAGCGGCTCGTCGAACACCAGCAGCTGCGGCTCGGTCAGCAGGGCGCCGGCGATCGACACCTTCTGCGTCATGCCCTTGCTGAAGCCGACCATCGGCTCGTCGCCGCGCTCGAGCAGGCCGAAGCCGGCGAGCAGCCGTTCGCCGCGGCGCTGGATGTCGGCTTCGGCGACGTCGAACAGGCGGCCCTTCAACCGCAGGAACTCCCACGGCGTCAGCACCTCGTGCAGGCGCGCGACCTCGGGCAGGTAGCCGATGCGGCGGCGCGCTTCGGTCGGCTTCGCCAGCGCGTCGAGGCCGTCGACCTGGATGCTGCCAGCGTCGGGGCGCAGCAGGCCGACGAGGCACTTCACCGTCGTCGACTTGCCGGCGCCGTTCGGGCCGAGCAGGGCGAGGATCTCGCCGCGTTCGATCGCGAGGTCGAGTCCGTGCAGGGCGACGAAGTCGCCGTAGGCCTTGCGCAAGCCGGTGAGCCGCAGCATCGCCGCATCTTGGCGAGCGCTGCCGCGGAAGGCCAGAACGCTGGCCCTCTGCTTGTGCGGTCCGCGCGTCGCGGTTGTGATCGCGCGCCGCATGCGGTCCTTCCTTCGTCTCGTCCCGCTCGTCGCGTGTCTGTCGTTGCTGCGCGCCCAGGAGGGCGAGGAGCCGGAGCCGCAGGCGCTGCCCGAAGGCCCCGCGATCACCTGGGTGAACGCGTTCCCGGCGCAGAAGGGCTTCGATCGCCCGCTGTTCGTCGCCTTCACCGCCGCCGACGACAAGAACGCCTACGTCGTCACGCAGCCTGGGCACGTGTTCGCGGTCGCTCGCGACGGGCAGAGCGCCGAGCGTCGCTCGTTCCTCGACCTCAGCAAGAAGGTGTTCACCGACAACTGGGAGGAAGGCCTGCTCGGCTTCCAGTTCGACCCGGCCTACGCCGACAACGGCTTCGTCTGGGCGTGCTGGTCCGAGAAGATCGCCGCGACGAAGCAGGTGATGGGCAATGGCAAGGAAGCGAAGAGCAACCGCCAGTCGGTGATCGCGCGCTACGCCACCAAGATGGTCGACGGCCAGCGCGTCGTCGACGTCGACAGCGAGTTGCGCGTGCTCGAGGTGTTCCAGCCGTTCGGCAACCACAACGGCGGCACGATCGTGTTCGGCCCGGACGGCATGCTCTACGTCGCGTTTGGTGACGGCGGTGCGGCGAACGACCCCTACCTGAACGGCCAGGCGCTGTCGGTGCTGCTCGGCAAGGTGCTGCGCATCGACGTGCGCGCGGCGACGAAGGAGAAGCCGTACTCGATCCCGGGCGACAACCCGTTCGTCGGCAAGGAAGGCGCACGCGGCGAGATCTGGTGCTACGGCCTGCGCAATCCGTGGCGCATCGCGTTCGATCGCACGAACAGCGACCTGTGGTGCGGCGACGTTGGCCAGAACAAGATCGAAGAAGTCGATCGCCTGGTGAAGGGCGGCAACTACGGCTGGAACCCGCTGGAGGCGAGCGAGGAGTTCCAGCTGCGCGCGGTGAAGACGCCGGCACCGGCGGGCGTGATCGCGCCGATCGCGGAGTACCCGCACAGCGAGGGCCTGTCGATCACTGGCGGCCACGTCTACCGTGGCAAGGCGATCCCCGGCCTCGACGGCTGGTTCGTCTACGGCGACTTCATGACGCTGAAGATGTGGGCCTGCAAGGAGGGCGTGGACGGCAAGCCGCACCAGGTCGTGCAGCTCGCGCGCGCGCCGCAGCAGGTGGCGAGCTTCGCCGAGGAGCCGGACGGCGAACTGCTGATGACCGGCTTCGACGGCCGCAAGGGCGCGATCTGGCGCATGGCGCCGGCGGTCGCAGGCTGGAGGTGACTTCGCGATGTGCGAGCGATTGCGCGGCCAACTCTAGCTTCTCCCCGAATCCGATTCGCCCCCACCTGCCTTCTGCTTGACGGGGCTGCGCAGAACCCATACCCCTATGGCCTTCTTAAGGAGTGTGGCATTTGGGTGGGGTTTGGCGCTTCTCCTGATCTCAAGAGTTGCTTGCCAGCTACCCCAAAATGGTCCTGCTCAGGCGGTGAATGCGGCCGTGGTCCGGGCCCAGGCTATTATCGACTCCATGCCGTTTCCCGCCGAGAGAGCATCTGTCCAGGCTGCTTTGGACAATTTCAAGAAGATGAATGCAGCTGGGAAGGTGTCGGTGAGCGAGTCTCCTGGTGGCGGTGATCGGGGTGATGCGTTCACTTACCGCGAGTGGAGTCTGCCTGGTCCTCCTGCTTCTGGTTCGGGGCCAGAGGTCGGGGCGGGCGGCGAGAGGATCGAGTTAGGGGTTGACTTGGTGGATCCCCAGATCACATCAGACTTGGTCTTGGCTGGAGTTCTGCTGCATGAAGGATTGAGGTGTGCCCAAACCATCATTGTCATCGGTTCTTCAGGGGATTGGATCTGCCAGTTTTGGCTGAACGAGTATTCGGCGTATCGGATGCAGGTCAGATTTCTTCAGGCTGCAATTGCGCTTGGGATTGCTGGTGGTGCCAGTGAGGTTCAGATTAATGATATGGCCAATATGCGCCGCTCCAGGCAGCGCAGGGCTGATAACGCGCTAGCAAAGTATGGCGAATTTGATTGTTGGACGTAGCTTTGGCGGCTCACTCGTTGAGGTCGACACATGAAAACCAAGATTGCTTTGATGCTCTCCCTTGCCTTGTTTGCGCTGCCGGCATTTGCCCAGCGTGCTGCTCGCCTTGTTGATACTTATGACAGTTGTTGGAGTCCTGCGTCTAACGAAAGCTGGTCGCTGGATAGCAGTGGAGAGATAATCTATATTCGGCACTCTGGTGGGTCCGGTCGCTCAGTCTCAAGCCTGACGTGTCCGGGCGGTGTCGCTGCATACTCCGCTGGTCATGTGTTGCTGTGTGGTAAGGATTCGGCTGGCGCTGGATCTGTTCAGGCGTGGTTGAGTTCTGGGTCGGGAGCCATTTTGCTATCGAGTGCCAGATCGGACCAGGGTAGGGACTATGTGGGGGTTGCCTTCGACGCAATATCTTCACGGCTTTACCTTCTGGATGCGATCGGCCAGCAAGTCTTGTGCGGTGTCTGGGACGGACAGGGCCCGCTGGCTTCGGTCGTCCTCTCAGTGGCATTGACTGCGTCAGACTTGAGCCTCACTGGTAGCGCGGCAGAATACACTCTTGATCTGTCGCCGGTCGGTGAGCTTCGTCTGGTTTCTTATCCTCGCGTATATGGGCAGGAGGGCTTCATTCTGAACCTGCTTGGGGCCAGCCCTTCTGTTGTGCCCTTGGGGCCGCCCGAAGAGAGGCGTGGTGGTTATCTTGTTCCCGAGTTAAGCTCGGAGGGTGGCTATGTCGTCTCTGTGCGAGCCGCTTTGGGCGCCCCATTCGAAGTTGTCAGGGCCAGCAGCGGGGCGGTTATTGGTTCGGGGGTCGGGTTGGGCGGTGATGTAGTAGCGGAGATCCCTGTCTCCGAGGCGCTTGTGTTGGGCGAGCGCTACTCGCTTCGAGTTCCGTCGATTCCGTCAGTGAATGACTACAGCTTCGAGTGCGTGCGCAGATACGGTCAGTCAGATACGTTGTCTGACGGAACTCAGATGACGCCCTTCTTTTATCAGATGGGGGCCATCAGTGGGAGTCTGTTTAATGTGCAGCTCGCCCTGCGTTCTGCGCCGACATCATTTGACAGGTCTTACTCTGCATATTTGCTTGTCGCGTTCAGGTTTCCCTATGACCCTGTGGTTCAAGTGGGGACGAGCATATTGCTAGATGCTCCCGTGATTGTTCCTGCCACGGGCTGGATCCCGGCCTCGATGCAGGATGGTAGCGTGAGCGTCGACGTGCCGATCCCTGGCGGATTTGAAGGGCTCGTGTTTCTTGTCCAATACTTGGTGCTCGATGGGGCTGAGTGGAAATTCAGTCAGATCTACGGGTCTGCCATTAAGTGAGTCCAAGGCCTAGGATTTGCCGACTGGAAGGGATCGGTGCCTTGAACAAGCGCCTCAGCTCGGGAAGGTGACGCCGAGCTCGCCGAGCAGCGCATCGAAGCGTTCGTACATGCGTTCCCAGCGCCACTCGCGGCGCACCCAGGTCGCCGCCGCCTCGCCGACCGCACGCGCGCGCGCCGGATCGGCGAACAGTTCGGCGACGCCGGCGATCGTCGCCGCGTCGCCGTCGGCGATCGTCAGCGTGCCCGGCGGCACGTCGCCGAGGCCCTGCGCCGCTTGCGGCGACGACACCACCGGCAGGCCCATGCTCATCGCCTCGAGCACCTTGTTCTGCACG
>CANGSN010000214.1 GCA_947455805.1 Planctomycetota bacterium | reverse complement strand
TTCGCCGCGACGAGTCGCGCGCGGGCCTCGCCGCGGTCGGGGTCGACGACGTGGTGTTCTGGGGCTTCCCCGACGGCCACGTGCCATCGCCCGGCGACCTCGCGCGCGGCGCTGCGCTGGCGGCCGACGCGCTGCGGGCGTTCGCGCCCGACATCGTCTACCTGCCGTGGGCGCGCGAAGGCCATCCCGACCACCACGCCGTGCATGTCGCGGTGGTCATGGCGCTCGACGCGGTGGCGTTCCACGGCCTCGCCCTCGGCTACGAAGTGTGGAACGCGCTCGTGCCCGACGTCGTGCTCGACGTGACGGCGGTGATCGAGCAGAAGCTCGCGGCGATGCGCGCGCACCGTTCGCAGATCGACTACGTGACCTACGACCACGCGATCCTCGGCCTCGCCGCCTACCGTTCGCTGGTGCACCAGCGCGGCCGCGGCTACGCCGAAGGCTTCGTCGTCGTGCGCGGCTCGCTGCCGCCGGACGCCGTCGCGGGCCCCGGCAGGTAGCGCGCGAGCACGAAGCCGGCGGCGACCACGGCGAGCGTGCCGATCAGCACGACGAGGGCCACGAGCCACTGCTCGGCGAACCCCTCGCGCGTCACCCACCAGGCGTCGGCGAACGCCATCGGCTCGCCCGCCTTCAGCTTCCCTTGCCCGTGCAGCTGCGCCACACGCGCGAACATGGACGGAGCCACGTGGGTGAACGTCTTGCCACCCGCGAGACTGTCGGCCGGATGCTGCCACGCGTGCACGGCGATCGCCGCCACCGCGAGCCCGGCGAACACGGCTCGACCACGCGGACGCCGCAACAGTTCGACCCCGTACACCACGAGCGGCAGGCCAAGGAACGCCGCCCAGCGCATGACGTCGTAGGCGAGCACCATCAGGCTCAGCACCGACGAGAGGAACAGACCGGAGTCGATGGCGCCCTTTCGCCCGGTGCGCGCCCCGAACACCAGCACCACCAGCAGCGGACCGAACTCCGCCAGCGTCACCAGCAACCACAGGAACCACAGCGCCGGCAACAGCCACGGCGCCCAGAAGCAGTTCTTCAGGTAGTAGGCGAAGCCGTAGCTGCCACCGCCACTCTGCGCGGTGACGAACGCGCGCCAGGCGACGTGCAGAGCGAACGCCGCCGCGAACCACGGCAGCTCGCTGCTCCACCCGGCGCCGTGCTGCCGGCGCTGCCACCACAGCCACGGCGTGAAGAAGAACACGTTCTCGTGGCTGAAGGAGGCCAACAGCACGAGCCCCCAGAACCATGCGCGCCGGTGGGCCACGCCGAGAATCGCCAGCATCAGCAGCAGGTTCAGCGAGTCGGACATGCAGGTGACCTGCTTGAACACCTGCACCATGCCGGTGCCGGCGACAGCGGTCGCGAGCAAGACCGTCTCTGCCCAGCCGAGCCCGCGAGAGCGCACGAACAGGACGACGCCGGCGAGCAGCGCCGCATTGCAGGCGTGCGAGAACGCAAGCACGCCGAGGCCGAACCAACCGGCGACGTGCGCCAACAGCGGCCAGAGGATGCGCTGCGGGAACTCACCACGAAACGCGAACGGCGCATCGACCATCGCGACGAAGCGCTCGCCGTGCCCGGCGAACGGCACCGCCGACGGCGCCACCAGCAGGTTCGACGCCCACAGCAGGACGACGCCGCCGAGCAGTGCCAGCAACCAGTCGAGCGGTCGGAGCGGCGGAGGACGATGCATGGGCGCGCGGCAGAGTAGCCGCATGGCCCGTGTTGTCATGCGCCCAGCAGGCCGACTGCGCTGCAGAGCCACCACCGCGCTGACCGCTACGACGTTGCGACGGGACGAGTCGACGCCGATGCTGCCGTCCGTGACGACGAGCACGTCCATACCTGCGCGACGCGAACAGCCACTGCCAGCGCCGCTGCAACGCCTGCTGAACGTCGGGCCCGAGCCACGTCACCCGTACGTCTACGCGCTGGTCGTCGTCGCCGTCGCCACGGTCGTGGCCTTCGCGCTGTATCCGTTCGAGGACCTCGCGAACCTGATCATGGTCTACCTGCTGGCGACGGTGATCGCCGCAGTGCGCCTCGGTCGCGGACCGTCGATCATGACGACGATCGTCGGCACGTCGGCGTTCGTGTACTTCTTCGTGCCGAACCGCTACTCGTTCGTGATGGCGGACCTGACCTACCTGCAGACGTTCTCGATCATGATCGGCGTCGGCATCATCGTGTCGACGCTGACGTCGCAGCTGCGGGCCGAACTGCTGGCCACCGAAGCGCGCGAGCGCCGCAGCCGGGTGCTGTACGAACTGTCGCGTGCTTTGACCGCCGGCGATTCCACGGCGCAGCTCGAGGGGATCGTGCGTGAACACGTCCAGCAGGCCTTCCAGGCGCGCGGTCGGCTGATGCCCGCCCCGCCGCGCGAGTTGCCGGCGGAGCCGAACAGGCCGATGCCGCTGCCGATGTCCGTCGCCGACCTGGCGGCGGCGGAACGCGCCTGCGCGACGCGGCAGCCGCAGCGCACCGGCGCCATGCACCTGCAGCCGCTGATCGTCGCCAACGAAGTCGTCGGCGTGCTCGCGTGCGAGACGATCGAACCGACCGCGATCACCAGCCGCGGCGACGTGCAGCTGGTCGAATCGTTCGCCAACAACATCGCCATCGCCCTGCACCGCGTGCTGGCCGACGAACGGGGCAAGCGTGCCCACCAGCGCGCCGAGGAGGAGCGACTGCGCAACGTCATGCTGAGTTCGGTCAGCCACGACCTGCGCACCCCGCTGGCGGCCATCACCGGCGCGGTGACGACGCTGATCTCCGACGGCGCGCGCCTCGACGACGCGACGCGCCGCGAACTGCATGAGTCGATCCGCGACGACGCCGACGCGCTGGAACGGCACGTTCGGAACCTGCTCGACCTGACGCGCCTCGAGTCGGGCGGCCTGCAGGCCCGCCGCGACTGGTGCTCGATCGAGGAGGTCGTCGGTTGCGCACTGCGCCGCGTCGACTCGCTGCTGGCCGGCCGCCACGTCGACGTCCAGCTGCCGGTGGACCTGCCGCTGGTCCGCGTCGACGGCACGCTGCTCGAGCAGCTGCTGGTCAACCTGCTGGAGAACGCGGTGCGCTACACGCCCCGCGGCAGCCCACTGCAACTCGCCGCCACCGTGCAGGGCGACCTGTTGCAGCTCGTCGTCGCGGACCGCGGCCCCGGCATCCCCGCCGCCGAACGCGAGCACGTGTTCAGCAAGTTCTACCGCGGCGAAGGCCACCGCCACGCCACCGGCGCCGGCCTCGGCCTCGCCATCTGCCGCGCCATCGCCCACCTGCACGGCGGCGACATCCACGTCGACGAGCGCGACGGCGGCGGCGCTTCGTTCGTCACCACGCTGCCGACCGGCGGCCAACAACCGACGTCGCCGAGCGACGGCGAGGACCCGGCATGAACCACGGTGGCACCGGCCCCCACGTGCTCGTCGTCGAGGACGAAGAGCAGATGCGGCGCTTCCTGCGCGTGACGCTGCGCGTCAACAACTACCGCGTGACCGAGGCGACGACCGCCGCCGAAGCGCTGGCGATGGCACAGGAGCAGCGCCCCGACGTCGTCGTGCTCGACCTCGGCCTGCCCGACGGCGACGGCATGCAGGTCGTCGTCGGCCTGCGTTCCTGGTTCCGCGGCCCGCTGTTGGTCGTGTCGGCGCGCCACCAGGAGAGCGACAAGGTGCAGGCGCTCGACGCCGGCGCCGACGACTACCTCACGAAGCCGTTCGGAACCAGCGAACTGCTGGCGCGGCTGCGCGTCGCCCAGCGTCACTTCGCGCGCGCGGCGGGTGCCGCGGGCGCCAACGAGCGCGGCCTGTTTGTCGCCGGCGAACTGAGGGTCGACCGCGACCGCCACGAGGTCACCGTGCGCGGCGAGGCGGTCAAGCTGACGCCGATCGAGTACAAGCTGCTGGTGACCCTGATCCGCAACGCCGGCAAGGTGGTGACCCGCCGCCAGCTGCTGCGCGAGGTCTGGGGTGAACAGCACCTCGACGAGGCCCACTACGTGCGCGTCTACATGTCGAACCTGCGCCGCAAGCTCGAGGTCGACCCGGCGCGACCGCAGCTGCTGCTGACCGAACAGAACATCGGCTACCGGCTGCAGGTCGACGTCTGAGAGCCCCGCGGCACGGCGTCGCGGCGCACGTTCGGGGCACGAAGCTTGACGGCGGCGACTGCGGCGCCGACCCTTGCCCGCTCGATGTCGAAGCCGAAGGGCCTGCCGCTGCGCGCGTTCGCGATCTTCCTGCTCGCCGCAGGAATCGGCGTCGCCGGCGGCCTGCTCGGCAGCGGCTTCCAGACCGGGCTCGACGCGGTGCAATCGCTGCTGACCGGCCGCGTGCTCGACACCGACCCGCTGCAGCCGGGCAACCAGGCCGAGCCGCTGTCGGAGGCGGTGCGCCGCGACCTCGACTGGTGGCAGGCGCTGCTGCTGCCGACGGTCGGCGGCGCCATCGCCGGGCTGCTGCTGCTGCTGCTGCGCGGCAAGAAGCCGCCGTTCGGCCTCGCCGACCTCGTCGTCATGGTGCAGCTGCGCAAGGGTGCCCTGCGCTTCCGCGACAACTTCGTGCAGCTGCTGTCGTCGGCGTGCACCATCGGCAGCGGTGGTTCGATCGGCCGCGAAGGGGCCAACTCGCAGCTGGCGGCGCTGGTCGCGGCGCTGGTCGCGCGCTGGACCAAGGTCGGCTCGCGCCCGCGCGCGGTGCTGATCGGCTGCGGCGTCGCCGCCGGCATGGCGACCTCCTACAACGCGCCGATCGCGGCGGCGATCTTCGTCATGGAGGTCGTGCTCGGCAACTTCGCGATGGACGTGTTCGCGCCGGTCGTCGTCGCCTCGGTGCTGGCGACCATCGTGCGCAAGGAACTGCTCGGCGACCTCGCCATCTACCAGGCGCACGTCGCGCCGCTGTCGCCGAGCCTGGTGCTGGCGGCGCTGGCACTCGGCATCCTGTGCGGCGTCGGCGGCATCTTCTTCCGCGCCGCCCTCGACCAGGGCCGCACGTTCTTCCAGCGCCTGCGCCTGCCGTTGCCGCTCGGCATGGCGCTCGGCGGCGCCGTCGTCGGCGCCATCGGCATCTTCATGCCGGAGGCGTGGGGCAACGGCATCGACGTCATCAACGAGTGCGCCAAGGGCTCGACGGCGGTCGGCGTCGTGCTGACGCTGTTCGTCTGGAAGCAGCTGGCGACCGTCGCCACCGTCGGCAGCGGCGGCCTCGGCGGCATCTTCACCCCGAACCTCGTCATCGGCGCCGCGTTCGGCTCGATGTTCGCACACGTGCTGGGCCTCGTCACGCCGCTGTCGGGCGACCACACGGCGACGTTCGTCTTCGTCGGCATGGCCGGCCTGACGGCGGCGACGATGCACGCGCCGGTGACGTCGGTCGTGCTCGTGTTCGAGCTGACGCGCCACTACGAACTGACGTTGCCCGTCATGCTGTGCAGCATCGTCGCCAGCATCACCGCCGCGCTGATCGACCAGGACAGCTACTACACGGCGGCGATCAAGCGGAAGGGCGAGGAGCTGCCTGGCGGCGTCGAGGACCTGGCGATCCGTTCGACCTACGTGCGCGACGTGCTGCGCCAGGACACGCGCACCGTGCGCGACAGCGCCGGCTTCGCCGAAGTCATGGCGCTGCTCGGCACCCACCGCGGCGACACCATCTACGTCGTCGACGGCAACGACGCGCTGGTCGGGCGCATCGAGCTGCAGGACGTGAAGAACTTCCTCAACGACCCGAGCCTGACCTCGGTGGTCATCGCCGCCGACCTGACGCGGCCCGTGGTCAGCGCGACGATGGAGCAGTCGATCGCGGCGCTGCTGCCGCTGTTCGACGATCCCGAGCTGCGCGAAGTGGCCGTCGTCGCCGGTCCGCAGCGACGCTTGCTCGGCCGCGTGCGTCACCAGGACGTGCTGACCGCGATCGGCGACGAGGTGCTGAGCCAGCAGCGCCGCACGAGCCGCGTCGCCGTCGGCACCGACGAACTGCAGCTGCCGGCCGACCACGAGCTGCGCACCGTGCCGCTGCCCGACGCCTGGGCCGGCCTCGCCGTCGACGCGCTGCCGCCGACGAGCGTGCGCGAGCTGGTCGTCGTCATGGCGCT
>CANGSN010000213.1 GCA_947455805.1 Planctomycetota bacterium | reverse complement strand
GGAAGAACGCTTCGTTGGCGACGAGGTGCGGCACCTCCGGTGGATCGAGCTTCAGGATGCACTCGTCGCCGCGGTGCGAGACGGGCAGCGAGATCATCCGGCCGCTGACCTTGTCCTGGGCGCCCGGGATCGCCACGCGATCGCGCAGTTCCGGCCCCAGGACCGCGGCGAACAGCTCGTCGAAGGCGATCTTGGTGAGATCGGCAGGTGGCTCGGTGCTCGCCGGTTCGGGGGGCGCGCCCGCCGGCAGCACGCGCACGTCGCCGATCGTGTCGCTGCCGACGGCGAGCAGCAGGCTGAGTTCGTCGTCGGCGGAGCTCTTGACGACGCGGCGGATCGCGCCGAGGCGGCGGCCTTCCGGCAGCAGGCCACTGAAGAACGGCGGCAAGGCGCCTCCCGGGTGCGTGATGGCCGTGGGACTGCGCGGCAGCGTGGTCGCGACGTCGGGGCCGTCGTGCTCGGGCAGGTACTCGAAGGCCACCCCCGACGACGTCCGCCGCAAGCGCGCCGCCGCGCGTTCGCCCTTCCACACCGTCGCCTCGGCGACGCGGCGCCACGAGACCTGGTTCACGGCTTCTCCTGCAGTCGTGGGTCGACCTCGTGGTCGCGTCCGAGTTCGAGTCGGAAGCGGAGGCCGAGAACGCGCAGCACCGCCGACAGCTTGTCGAGGCGCAAAGTGCCCTTGCCGGCCTCGACCGTGTGCACGAAGCGGGTCGAGCAGCCGGCCAGTTCGGCGAGGTCCACCTGGTTGAGTCCCATGGCCTCACGGCGGCGGCGCATGGCCCGGCCGATGCCCTCGGCGAACACGTCGGATGATCGATCGTGCATAGGGTCGGATCATCGACCGGGACGGCCGGCTCCGACAGCCATTTCATGCAGGATCGTGCATGAAGTTGGCCCCGCCTCCGACCGGAGCTCCGAGATCGACTTCCGCATGCACGATCGTGCATGTGGCGCGCCGGAGGCCGTTCCGGGCCTCAGAGGCTGAGAGAGAATCCTCTCGAAGCCTCTGCGCGGCTGCGAAGGCAGCCGCCAAGCAAGCTTTTGAGAGGCCGTATCATGATTTCTTCTCGGCCTCTCAGCGCTTCTGCAGCGTGCCGTGGCGCCAGCGATCCGCCAGTGCGTTGATCGGCTCGCACAACAGGTCGACGACCGGCATCTGCGCCAGCAGCGCCTCGTCGAACACAGGCTCGGTCTCGGTCACCGCGTCGGACAGCGCCGCGTAGCGGTTGCGGTAGCCGCCGAGCACGCCGCGCAGCGTGGCGGCGTCGAGCTGGTCGCGGAAGCGCACGTGCAGCAGCGTGATGCCGACCGGCTTGTTCTGGTCGACCTCGGGCACCAGCAGCACGGTGCGGCCGTCGCTGCGGCCCTTGGTGACGAGGCACTGGCGTTCCATCGCCACCAGGTGCTTGGTGCCGCGCAACGACGGGTTGCCGGTCGTGCGCGAACGCAGCGTCGTCGCGATGCCGCGCTGGTCGACCACCTGCACGCGCGCCTGGCCATGTTCGAAGTCGCCGTCGATGCGGTAGCGGGTGCTGCCGAGCACCTCGACGACCGCCGGGTCGAGGCCGGCCAGCGCCCGCAGGTCGCGGTAGCCGACGTGGTCGCGCACGGCGCCGGCGGCGAACAGCGCCTTCACCAGCGGCACGGTCAGAATCGCCTCGTCGCTGCGCGAGATGCCGACGGTGACCGTCTTCGCCTGGTGCTTGATGGCGTCGACCGGACGCGTCAGCTGGTCGATCGCGGTGGTCAGTTCCTCGGTCAGGCGGTCGACGACGACGCCGGGCGATCCCTGTTCGCCGAACTCGATCGCGTAGACGTCGAGCGGCACGAAGCCGAGCGCGTAGTTGCACAGCGAACCGAGCCGCGCCGCGGTGCGCGCCTCCAGCGTGCCGTCGTAGCGGCCGAGCAGCAGGTCCTTCTTGTACTCGGTCCACGCCGGCAGCAGGTGCGGGCGCAACACGGAGAACACGTCCTGCTGCGGGCGGCCTTCGGCGAACGCTTCTTCGATCGCGCCGCGCATGCGACGCAGCGGCAGGGCCAGCTGGTCGATCGCCAGCGCCGTGCGGTAGCCGAACAGGTGGCCGGCCATCGTCGACAGCACGTAGGCGAGTGCCGGGTGCACCGGCGGCACGAAGATCGTCGCCGCGGCGGCGGCGAAGCGCGCTTCGCCGGTGGTGGCGATCACGATCGGGCAGGCCTTGTGCGCCTTGTAGATCGCGACCTCCTTGGCGACGTCGTCGGCGGTCGAGCCGGTGAGGCCGGCGGCGCAGACCAGGATCAGCGGCTCCGACGACAGGTCGATGTGCTTCTTGTCCTCGGTCGCATCGCAGGCGATCGACTTGTAGCAGAGCTCGCTGAGCTTGATGCGGACCTCGGCGGCGGCGACGCGGTTCTTGCCGTTGCCGACCAGCGCCCAGTAGCGCCGCTGCGGCGCCAGCGCGCGCGCGATCGCGGCGATCGCCGCGTCCTGTTGCAGCACCTGGCGCATCGCCGCCGGCAGCTCGAGCAGCGCCTGCAGCAGTTCGTGTTCCTGCTGGGCGTCGAACGAGCCGGCGGCGCGCGCCAGCGCCAGCGCCAGCAGCTGGCCGGCGGCGCACTGCGCGTAGAACGCCTTGGTGCTGGCGACGCTCATCTCGACGTCGCGGCCGTCGCTCGTGTAGAGCACGCCGTCGGCCTTGTCGGTCAGGTCGCTGCCGCGGCGGTTGACGATCGCCAGCACCGGCGCGCCGCGGCCGCGCACCAGGTCGACCGTGCGGTTGGTGTCGGTGGTGGTGCCCGACTGCGAGATGGCGACGATCAGCGTGTCGCGCATGTCGTCGCGCATCGCGAAGCCGCTGAGCTCGGTCGCCGGCATCGCCGTGACCGCGATCCGGGTGCGCGACAGCGCGTCGGCGAAAGCACCGGCGACGGCCTGGCCGGCGACCGCGGCGGTGCCCTGGCCGATCACCAGGATGCGCGCGATCTGGCCCTTCACCAGCGCCTGCTCGACCGCGTGCGGCAGCGATGCGTGCGGCAGCACGACGCGCAGCTTGCCGTCCTGGCGGACGATGCGGCCGCGCAGCGTCTTCTGCAGCGACAGCGGCGCCTCGCCGATCTCCTTGGCGAGGAAGTGGCGGAACTCGCCGCGGTCGATGTCGCGCGTCGTCACCGCGGCGCGCGCGAGGTTCTTGTCGACGACCGGCAGCGGCGTGCCGTCGTAGGCGGCGCGGCGGATGCCGGCGAGCTCGCCGGCCTCTGCGCCGTCGAGCACGATCACCTGCCCGCGCGACGCGGCGGCGTTCTGCGGATTGCCCGGCGTCTCGCCGTCCATGCGCAGGTAGCGCTCGCACTCCTCGATGACGCCGTACGGCTCGCTGGCGACGACGAACGTGTCCTCGGCGACGCCGACGTAGAGCGCCTGGCCGGAGCCGCGCAGGGCCAGCTGCAGGCGCTTTGGCTCGCGGCTGCTGGCGGCAGCGATCGCCACCGAGCCTTCGAACGTCGCCACCGTGCGGCGGAACGCTTCGGCCAGCGGCTGGCCCGAACGCAGCTCGCGCGACACCAGCGTCGGGATCACCTTCGCGTCGGTGGTGATCGGGTCGGCGATGGCGAGGCCGTGGCGGCGGATCAGTTCGTGGTGGTTGTCGACGTCGCCGTTGAGCGCGCCGATCACGTAGGGACCGGTCTCGCCGCCCGTCTCCTCGTGGTTCAGCGGGTGCGCGTTCGGCTCGCTGATGATGCCGACGCTGGCCCAGCGCGTGTGCCCGAGCACCAGTGCCTGCGCCGTCGGCACGCGCAGGGCGGCCTGCAGCAGGCGATCGGCCCGCGCCGCCGCACGCAGCGCCTTGACGTTGTCGCCGAGCTCGCCGATCTCGGCCGCGTGCTTGTAGACGAAGTTCAGGCAGCCATCGGCGATGCGCACCGAGCCGTCCTGGAACAGCGGATCGCCTTCGCGGCCGGCGCGCAGCGCGCGCAGCTGCGGAGACTCGGGGTCGACGCCGTGCACCAGCAGCGAGATGCCGGCCGAGTCGCGGCCGCGCACCTCGAGGCGATCGAGCGCCGACAGCGCCGTCTGCAGGCTGGCGAACGCGGCGGCGGCGGCCTGGTGCGGCACGTCGCCGTTGGCGAGTTCGCGCACTGCCGCGGCGTGCGGCAGGCGATCGCGCAGCACCGCCCACAGCGCGTCCTTCAGCTGCACCAGCGCCTGGTTGCGCTGCTCGAGGGCCGGGTCGGCGTCGTCGCCGACGGCATTGGCGTCGAGCGAACGTTCGAACGCGGTCACCGTGTTCTGCAGCGCCTGCGCGCGCGCCGCCAGCTCGGCTGCGACGGCCGGCGCCTGCAGCAGCGCCCACAGCCCGGCGACCCCCTTGAGTTCACGATCGAGCAGCGTCAGCGACGTCGCTGCGGCGGCGAGATGCTGACGGTCCTTGCCGTCGGCCAGCGCGGTCTCGGCCTCCGCGAGCAGCGTGCGCAGGGCTTCGACGGACGGCGGAGTGCGTCGGTTCGGGCGACGCAACACGGCGATGATGCCACACATTCGGAATGGGTCTCTTTTGTCAGCGCGCGGCGAACTGCTCGAGGCCGGTGCGCAGTTGCGCGGCGAGGCGCGGTTCTCCGGCTTCTTCGATCGCTGCCGCCAGCCGCTTGAGCCAGTCGGCGGCCGGAACGGGCAGTGCCGCCGGCGCCACGCGCACGTCGACGGCGGGCTCGGGCCACTTCGCGCGCATGCTGTCGCAGACCACGACACCGAGGTTGCCGGCCAGCGGCAGCGCTGACCGTTCCTTCGACAGCGCGTCCCAGACCGGGGCCGGCAGCTGCACGCGCGCGTTGGCGTCGATGCCGAACCACAGCGCGCCGTCGTTGGTCCACTGCACGAACTGGTCGCCGAGCTTGCACGACAGGAACTCGAAGCCACCGACGACGCCGGTCACCGTGTCGGTGCGCACCGCCGGCACCACCAGCTCCTGCCCGGACTTCTTCGCCAGCGCGTCGCGCATCGCGGCGAGGCCGGTGGCGACGTCGGGGAACGCGTCGCCACCCTTGGCCAGCGGGTGGTCCTCGCCGAGCCAGTTCTTCAGCGCCTTGTGCACCTCGGCGGCGGTGTTCTGGCCCCACGGGATGCCGAGGCAGCTGCGCTGGTCGGCGAGCGCGTCGAGCATCGGTTGCAGCGGCGGCACGATGCCGCGCAGCAGCACCTGCGTGTGCAAGCGTGCGCGCGCCCGCGGATCGGTCTCCGGCAGCGCATACGCCGCCGCGTCGCCGAGCAGCACCGTGCCGAGCCGCGCGTGCGCGCGCATCAGCCACGCCGCGTCGTCGTGGAACGACGCGAACAGCGGGCGCAGTTCGTCCTGTTGCGGCTTCTCGAGCTTCGGGCCGCGCAGCGCCAGGCCGCGCATCGCCGACGCCCGCCAGTAGAACGCGCGGTCGTTGGCCCAGTCGCGCAACAGCTGCAGCGTCAGCGGCCCGTTCGCCGGGTCGTCGGCCATCGCCTCCGCCAGCGTCACCGGCAGATGGTCCTGGCCGCGCTGCTGCACGAACGCGCGGATCGCCGGCACGGCGGCGTCGCCGGCGGCGGCGACCTTGCGGCTCGCGGCGATGCGCAGGCCGAGGCGCGGCGTCGTGCACGCGCGTTCGACTTCCTTGGCCCAGTCGGTGGCGGCGGGATCCTGGCTGGTGGGCCAGAAGGCGATCAGCGGCGTGGCGACCGCGAGGAACAACAGCATGTGCACGGCCTTCACGCTCTCAGTTCACCGTGTCCGCGTCCATCTGGTACAGCATCACGACGACGCCTTCTTCCTTCTCCTCGCCGACGTAGAGCTTGCCGGTCACGGTGACCAGACCGGTCTTCTCGTCGGTGGCGACGCCGTCCGGCAGCGTGCAGAAGATGATCTCGTTCATCTTCGGCGTGCCGGTGCAGCCGCAGGCGTCGTTGACCAGCATGAATGCGTTCATCGGCCCGCTGCCGGGCACCTCGCGGCGCATGAAGCCGCGCACGGTGACGACCTTCTCGTGGAGGTCGCTGACCTCCGTCGGCAGCGTCATGCCCTCGGTGTAGTCGAAGCCCGCGAGCTTGCCGAAGCCGACCGAGATGGGGTCGTTGCCGAGGCAGGCGAGCAGGCCGAGCAGCAGGGGCAGG
>CANGSN010000212.1 GCA_947455805.1 Planctomycetota bacterium | reverse complement strand
GGTCGGGGTCTGCGGCCGCTCGACCGGCGGCACCGCGTCCTCCGGCGGCGACAACTCGGCCGGCGCGTCCCATTCGATGCGGCCTTCGCTGCCGTTGGTGCTGCGGGGGCCGTTGGTGCTACGCGGCAGCCGCCAGGTCGCGCGCGTGCCGTCGAAGCCGGCTGGGTCGAACGAGCCGACGTCGACGTTGGTGCCGGCGAGGCGCGGCTCGATCAGGTCGAGCGGATGGTGGTGGCGCGCGAAGCGGTTGGGATCGAGGCGGCGTGCGTGTTCGAGTTCGCGGCGCCACGTCGCGTAGTCGCCGAGATCGAAGGCGATTCGACCTAGCTGCAGGTAGCAGTGGAAGTCGGCTCCCCGCAGCACCAGCACCCGCTCGTAGTGGCGGCGGGCGGTGTGGCGACGCCCGAGTCGGTAGGCGAGGCCGCCGGCGAGCACGTGCAGGCTCGCGACCAGGGCTCGCAGCAACCAGACCAGGGTTCGCATGGGGGGGTAGAAGGTAGGGCCATCGGGCCCGCCCGGCAAGGTGGGTCGACAGCCTCGGGTGAGCGGGGGCGCTGCGTGGCCGCCGCCCGAAGGGGGCGAATGCCCGCCGAATGGGCGAGTTGCAGCCGGGCCTCAGGGCGCCAGGGCAGCCGGCCGATAGGACGAGACGGACCCGGCAGCGGCCGACCGCACCACACCATGGCACTACGAGGCGATCTTGCGAGTGTAGACCTGGCCCAGGTGTTCCAGATGCTGGCCCTCAACAAGAAGGTCGGCCTGCTGAGCATCCAGTCGGCCAAGCTGTGGAAGGTCCTGTACTTCGACCAGCGTGGTGTCACCGTCCACCACAACGTCCACCGGGTGCTCGACCGCGTCGTGGCGGCGTTCGTGCGGGCCGGCCGGCTGACGACGACGGGGGTCGACGAGGTCCGCGAGCATGCGGCGCGCATGGGGCAGCCGTTGGCCGACAGCTTGCTGGCGGGCGGATATCTCGATCCCACCGAACTGGAGGAGCAGTACCGGCTCGAGCTGGAGGAGGAGATCTACGACCTCTTCTTCTGCCGCGACGCGAAGTTCGAATTCCACGAAGGCGTGACGACGCTGGAGGGCCGCGACGGGGTCGTCGACGAACGCTTCTTCAGCAACTGCGACACGGTGATCATGGAGGCAGCGCGTCGCATCGACGAGTGGACCTACATCAGCGAGCGCGTGCCGACCACCGGCGAAGTGCTGGTCGCCACCGCCGACAGCATCAGCGGCAGCGACTTCGGCAACGACGGTCCTGCGGTGTTCGAACTGCTCGACGGCCGCCGCAACGTCGCGCGCATCGTCGAGCTGACCGGTTTGTCGACGTTCCAGGTCTGCAAGGTGATGAGCCAGCTGCTCGACGCCGCTGCGATCGCGCCGGTGGCGACCGAGGAACTGCTGCCGATGGCCGCCGAGTGCATGAACGAAGGGCGGTTGCCCGACGCCATCGCGCTGTACGAGCGCGCGATCGAGCTCGGCGCCGGCCTTCCCGACGCGCACTCCCATGCGGCGAAGGCCTACCAGGCCGCCGAACAGTACGAGAACGCGATCTACCATCTCGAGTGCGAGGCGGAGCACCGCCTCGCCGGCGGCGATCGCCAGGGTGCTTCGCAGCGCCTGTTCGAGGTCAAGCAGCTGGTGCCGACCGACCTGCAGGCGCGCGAGCGCCTGGTCGAGCTGACGCTCGGCCCGGGTGGCGTCGCCATCGACGGATTCGATCCGCTCGCCGAGGGCAAGGAGCTCGTCGACCTGCTGATCGAGTTCGGCGACATCACGCGCGTACGTTCGCTGCTCGAGCGGCTGCTGCTGGTCGAGCCGAGCGATCCGGACCTGAAGAAGGCGCTGGTCAACGTGCACGTCAAGGCCGGCGACCAGAAGCGCGTCGCCGAGCTCTACGAGTCGATCGCCGACGACCTGGTGCGGCAGCAGAAACCGCTCGAGGCCGTCGCCTACCTGCAGAAGATCCTGCTGATCGACCGCAGCCGCACCGACATCAGCGAGCGCGTGCGCAAGCTCTACGAGTTCGACGAACGCTCGCGCCGCCGCGGACGTGCGCTCGGCGTGCTGGCGGTGCTGTTCTGCCTGCTGCTCGTGCTCGGCTCCGGCTACTGGTTCTACAACGAGCGCGCCGAGGAGGACTTCGCCCGCATCGACGTGCGCGAGATGCTGGCCCGCGACGACTTCGCCGGGGCGCGTGCCGCCTACGACGACTTCGTGCTGGCGCACCCGCTGACCACGGCCGTGCAGAAGGCGATCGGCGAACTGCAGCAGATCGAGGCGGCGCAGCACAGGTTCGAGGCACGGCGGTCCTCGGAGAAGGCCGAGCGCGACCGCGACCTGAGGAACCTGCGCGACGACTACAAGGCGGAGTGGGCGCGCCATCGCGAGCTGTTCCTGGTCGGCAAGCCCGAGGAGTCGTTCGTGGCCTTGCAGAAGGTCAAGGAGCTGGTCGAGGAGGCCGGGACCGCCGACGACATGGCGTGGGGCCTCGAGCAGCAGGTCGAGCGTTCGTGGACGCGACTGCGCGACTACCTCGCCGACGCCGATCGCATCGCCGCCGACTACGACGCCCGGCTCGCAGCCGGCGACTGGGAGGCGGCGCGCACGCAGGCGCTGCGCCTGTGGCAGGACTTCGAGAACACCAGGCAGGCGCAGCGCACCCGCATCCCGGTGCAGGTGGTGACGCGTCCGGTGGGGGCCTCGCTGCTGCAGCATGGCCAACCGTTGATGCGCCGCGGTGCGAACGGCGAGGAGCCGATGCGCACGCCGGCGCTGATCCTGTGCCAGGGCAAGGCGGCGTTGACGCTCGAGGTGCGGCTCGACGGCTTCGAACCGCGCCAGATCGTCGTCGAGCCGGCGAAGGCGGCGGAGGTCGAAGCGGTGATGGCGGTCGTCGCCGAGCGGCGGATCACCTTCGAGGCGCCGGTGCAGACCGGCGTCGGTATCGGCGAGGGCTGGCTCGCCGTCGGCCTGCGCGGCGGCCGTCTCGGCCTCGTGCAGACCGACGGCACCAGCCGCCACGCGCGCGAACTGCCTGGCTTGCGGGCCGTCGACTCGACCCCGGTGGTGCAGGGCGGGCGGGTCTTCTTCGCCTCCAACGAGAACACCGTGGAGTGCATCGCGCTCGACGGCACCTCTGGCGTCGCCGGCTGGTCGATGGCGATCGGCGGCGGGGCCGCGACCGAACTGATGGTCGCCGACGGTCGAGTCGCCGTGGTCGATCGCAGCCGCGTGCTGCACTGCTGGGAGCAGACGAACGGCCACGCGGTGTGGTCGGTGTCGCTCGACGCTCCGCCGTCCGGCCCGCCGACCATCGATCGACGCCAGATCCACGTCGGCACCGTCGACGGGCGGGTGCTGGTGTTCGACGCCGTCGACGGCAAGAGCCGCAACGTGCTGAAGAGTCCGGTCGGGCTGACCACGCGGGTGCTCACCGAACGCGGCCAGCTGTTCTTCGGCGGCGCCGACGGCAACGTGCGCTGTTTCGACGTCGAGCAGGGGCGTGTGATCTGGGTCGTCAGCACCGGCCAGCCGCCGACCGACGGCCAGCTGGTGCTCGGTCGCAACACCGTGCTGGCGGTCGGCGCCGACAAGAACCTGTTCGCCATCGACCGCACCAGCGGCTCGATCGTCGGCCAGGAGCAGCTCGACGGTGACGTGCAGCACGGCCTGCGGTTGCGCGGCAACCGTCTGCTGGTTCAGGTGCGGCGGCCCAAGGTGCGCAGCCAACCGATGCGCGACGTGCTGCTCGCCTACCAGGGCGACACGCTGGCGCTGTTGTGGGAGTACTCCCAGGACGGCACCAGCCCCGGGATGGCCGGGCTCGACGACTTCCTCATCGCTCTCCCGGCGACCACGGGCGAGCTGGTCCTGTTCCGCTGAGGCCACCATGCACCTGATCCAGCGCATGAAGATCTGGAAGGAGCTGCGGCGCCTCGAGCTGAGGGCCCGCGAGCAGCCTTCGCCGTCGACCTTCGTCGATCTCGGGCAGGTCTACATCAACCTCGACCTGCACGACAAGGCCGAGCGCATCGCCGAGGACGGGCTCGCCCTGTTCCCGAAGGCACCCGAACTGCGGCAACTGCTCGACTGCGCCCGCCGCGGTCTGCGCGGCAAGCAGGCGGCGGAGTTGCGCGCCAAGCTGACGCGGTCGCCCAATGCCGCGACCTACCGCGAACTGGCGAAGCTGCAGATCGAGCTCGGCGACCAGGCAGCGCTGCACACCACCTGCCAGGAGTGGAGCCTGCGCTTCCCCGACGACCCGGGTTGCTGGCTCGTGCTCGGGCAGGCTCGTCTCGTCGGCTTCTACCGCGACCTCGCTGCCCGCGAGGGCCAGGAGGCCGTGCGCTGCCTGCAGCGGGCCGTGGCGATGGCGCCGGGCGACGCGCAGGCGCGGCGACTGCTCGGCGACTTGCTGTACAGGATCGGAGCCGTGAACGGGGCGATGGAGCACCTGCACAAGCTGCAGGAAATCGACCCGCAGGACACCGAGCTGCAGACGCTGCTGGCGCACGTGCAGGGACTCGCCGACCGCGGCGACGACATCGACGGCCTGCTCGAGGACGTCGAGGCGCACGGTTCGCTGGCGCACCCGTCGCTGGCGGCGGTGCCCAAGCCCCAGGGTGACGAGGCGATGGCGCGGGTGCGCGACGGCCTCGCCCACGTGGCCGACCTCGCAGGCGTGCGCAAGGCGACGTTCATCCGCGGCAGCAAGGCGCTGGTGAAGGGCGCGATCCGCGACGGACGCGACCCGTTCCTGCGCGTCGTGCGCGTGGTCGCCAAGGCCGCGCATCGCTTCGCCAGGCGCCTCGACATCGGCAGCGCCAACAAGACCGTCGTCGACGGCGCGTTCGGCCACGTGTGCATCTGCGTCTACGGCGAGGCACTCGCCGCGGTGCAGTGCGACGAAGGCACCGACCTCACGCAGGTGATGGCGGAACTGCAGGAGATCGTCGCCGGTGCGCTGCACGCGGCCGAAGGGAGCGGGAAATGAGCAAGATCCACGATGCCGTGGTCGAGTTGCGTCGGGCCCCCGGCGTGCGCGGGGCCGCGGTGCTGACCAACGACGGCCTGATGGCGGCGTCGTCGCTCGACGACGCACTCGTCGCCGACGTCGTCGCCGGCTTGTCTTCGTTCCTGCTGATGACCGCCAACAAGAGCCTCGGGGAAGGCAGCATGGGCACCTGCACGCAACTGACCGTGCACGCCACCCACGGCAAGGCCGTCTTCCTCGACCTCACCGACAGCTTCCTGGTCGTGCTGTTCGACCAGTTCGCCGACATCGCCGGCGCCCAGAAGCAGGTGCAGGACGCCGCGTCCCGCATTCGACGCGCGTCGCGCCTGGCCTGAGGGCCGGCACCGCCGTGCGGCATTTCTTCGCCGCGGGTTTTGTCGAGCCGCCCCTCAAGCGCTCCCTGCTACGCAACCGATGTTCGGGCGTTGGCTCAGCACGCTGCGGCGGCTGGGCGACGTTCACCAGCTGGCAGCCGTCGAACCATGGTCCAGATCAACTTCGCGCTGAAGGAAGTCAACTGCAAGGTCGTTTTCTACGGCCCGGGCATGAGTGGCAAGACCACCAACCTCGAGATCGTCCATCAGAAGGCGCCCGAGGAGAACAAGGGCGAGCTGACGTCGATCAGCACGGACGGTGATCGCACGCTGTTCTTCGACTTCATGCCGCTCGACCTGGGCAACGTCGCCGGCATGCGCACGAAGTTCCAGCTCTACACCGTGCCGGGTCAGGTCTACTACAACTCGACGCGCAAGCTGGTGCTGCAGGGCGTCGACGGCGTGATCTTCGTCGCCGACTCGGACCCGGACAAGATGGACGAGAACATCGAGTCCTACGCCAATCTGATCGAGAACCTCGCCGAGTACGGCAAGGACGTGCGCGAGTTGCCGCACGTCATCCAGTACAACAAACGCGACCTGCCGAACGCGATGCCCGTCGCCGAGATGGACAAGCGGATGAACAAGTTCGGCGTGCCGACCTTCGAGGCGGTCGCCTACACCGGCGAGGGCGTGTTCCCGACGCTGAAGACGCTCGCTGCGATGGTGCTCGAGAGCATCGAGAAGATCGACGGCCGCAACCCGAAGAAGGGGGCGGCGAAGCCCGCG
>CANGSN010000211.1 GCA_947455805.1 Planctomycetota bacterium | reverse complement strand
GTTCTCCGCAGCTGCGAAGGAACGCATCCGAACATGGCAAATCCGAAGAGAAAGCTGAGTCGCGCGAGCAAGGGCCACCGCCGCGCCCACCTGGCATTGGAGCGCGCGCAGCTCGTGCGCTGCACGCACTGCGGCGCGATGATCAAGCCGCACACGATCTGCAAGGCGTGCGGCCACTACCGCGGCCGTCACATCCTCGCTGCTGACAACGGGTGATCCCGGAGCGGCGCCGCCGCGCGCTCGCTCTGGCGCCTTCGGGGTTCCCGCCGCCCAACGATGCGGTGGGAGCTGCGAGGGACGGCCAGCGAGCGCCTTCGCGCCGCGGTGCGTGACGAGCCGGAACTTCCCGGCTGTTGCTGGAACGCACCCGGGTTCGCTCATGCGCCCGCCGTCTTTGCTTCCCGAGTCCGGAGTCGTGCCATGACCAAGGTAGTACTCGACGCGTTTGGTGGTGATCACGCCCCGAAGGAGTGCATCGCGGGTGTTGCGCTCGCCCTGCAGCGCGGCTTCGTCAAGCCGGAGCAGCTGGTGCTGACCGGCCCGCGCGATGCGGTGTTGACGGCCCTCCGTGAGCAGAACGTCCCGGCGGAAGGCCTGACGATCGTCGATGCACCCGACGTGCTCGCCGACACCGACACGCCGACGGACGCGATGAAGAAGAAGCCGCGCAACAGCATCGCGCTCGGCATCAACGAGCTGAAGGAAGGCCGCGCCGGCGCCTTCGTCAGCGCCGGCTCGACCGGCACCGTGGTCGCCGCCGCGACGCTCGGCCTGCGCTGCCTCGAAGGCATCCGCCGCCCGGCCATCGGCGCCATCATCGCCGGCGAGAAGCACCCGTTCCTGGTGCTCGACGTCGGTGCCAACCCGATGCCGAAGGCGTTGCACCTGGCGCAATACGCGCTGATGGGTTCGGCCTACTACCGCGGCACGCTCGGCGTCGCCGAGCCGCGCGTCGGCATCCTGAACATCGGCAGCGAGGAGCTGAAGGGCAACCCGCTGGTGCGCGAAGCGCGCGCGCTGATGAAGCAGCTGCCGATCAACTTCCACGGCAACGTCGAAGGCCTCGAGGTCTTCTCGGGCGACTGCCACGTCATCGTCACCGACGGCTTCACCGGCAACGTGCTGCTGAAGGTCAGCGAAGGCGTCGCCGAGTATCTGTTGCGCGTGATGTTCGGCCTGATGCAGCAGGCTGGCGTCGACGGCAAGGCGATGAAGCAGGTGCAGGCGGGGGTGATGCCGCGCGTCGACTTCTCCGAGTACGGCGGTGCCTTGCTGCTCGGCGTCGAGGGCATCGTCACCATCTGCCACGGCCGCTCGCGCGCGCCGGCGTTCGCCAACGCGATCCGCTTCGCGTGCCGCGCGATGGAGGCCGAGGTCAATCGTCACATCGTCGCCGCAGCCAAGGCCTCGTCCTTGCTGGCGCCTGACGCGAACGGATGATCCGGCGTCTTGATCGACTGGGTCCTGCATGAACCTGGGTCCTGCATGAACTGGCGACCCGAACGCAGCGCCGCGGTGGCGTCTGCATCCCCTTTGGCGTCTCGTAAGGAGCCTTCGCGATGGCTGGCTTGATTCCCGTTGGCCTCGCCGGACTCGGTCGCTACGTGCCCGAGCGTCGACTCACCAACCAGGACCTCGAGAAGATCGTCGACACCTCCGACGATTGGATCGTCCAGCGCACCGGCATTCGCGAGCGGCGCATCGCCGCCGACGGCCAGGTGACGAGCACGTTGGCGCTGGCGGCGGCGCAGCAGGCGATCGCCGACGCCAAGATCGATCCGAACGACATCGACCTGGTGATCTGCGCGACGGTGACCGGCGACCAGCCGTTTCCGGCGACCGCTTGCCGGCTCGGCCTCGACCTCGGCGCCAAGCGTGCCGGTGGCTTCGACCTGGGTGCCGCCTGCAGCGGCTTCGTCTTCGGGTCGCAGGTCGCCGCCGGCATGATCCAGTCCGGCCAGGCCAAGACGATCCTGGTCGTCGGCGCCGAGATCCTGAGCCGCATCCTCGACTACACCGACCGCAACACCTGCGTGCTGTTCGGCGATGGCGCTGGCGCCGCGGTCTACACGTCGCTGGATCGCGCCGGTCGCGGTGAGTTCCTCGGCGGTTCGATCGCCATGGAAGGCGGTGCCGAGGGCGTGCTGGCCCAGCCCGCAGGCGGCAGCCGCCACCCGGCCACCGCCAGCACCGTCGAGCAGCGGCTGCACTACATGAAGATGGGCGGGACCAAGGTGTTCCGCTTCGCGGTCCGCGTCTTCGCCGAGCTCGTGCAGGGCGTCATCGACAAGTACGGCCGCGACCAGATCGGCCTGATCGTCCCGCACCAGGTCAACCAGCGCATCATCGAGTCGGCGATGGAGCAGATCGGTCTGCCCATGGACATGGTGTTCACCAACATCGACCGCTACGGCAACACGTCGGCGGCGTCGGTGCCGATCGCGCTGCGCGAAGCGCTCGAAGCCGGCCGCCTGCAGAAGGGCAAGCTCGTCGTCATGCCCGCGTTCGGTGCCGGCATGGCCTGGGGCCACCTGCTGCTCCGTTGGTGATCGCAGGCGACATCCTCCGCACCGCTCCCCGCACCGGCCCTTCCGCAAACCCACGCCCGCCAAGCCCACGCACCCATGCAGTTCGCAGGCAAAGTCGCACTCGTCACCGGCGCCTCGCGCGGCATCGGCCGCGCCATCGCGGTCGCTCTGGCCGCCGGTGGGGCCGAGGTCTTCTGCACGTCGACGAAGGAAGGCGGCTGCGCCGACACGCTGGCGGCGATCGCCGCCGCGACCGGCGGTGCGGGCAAGGCCACGGCGCTCGTCTGCGACGTCGGTTCGGCGGCCGGGGTCGACGCGCTGGCCAAGACGCTGCTCGAGCGCTCTGGCAAGCTGGACTTCCTGGTCAACAACGCCGGCATCACCCGCGACGGCTTGTTCCTGCGCATGAGCGAGGACGACTTCGACGCAGTGCTGGCGACCAACCTGCGCGGCTCCTTCCTCGTCTGCAAGGCGTTCGCCCGCGCGATGGCCAAGGCCCGCGGCGGCCGCATCGTCAACGTCGGCTCCGTCGTCGGCATCTCCGGCAACGCCGGCCAGGCCAACTACGCCGCCAGCAAGGCGGGCCTGATCGGCCTGTCGAAGTCGCTGGCGCAGGAGTTCGCCGGCCGCAGCATCACCGTCAACGTCGTCGCCCCGGGCTTCATCGAGACCGACATGACGTCGGTGCTGACCCCGGAGGTCCGCACCGAGATGATGAAGCAGATCCCGCTGGCCCGCTTCGGCAAGCCCGAGGACGTGGCCCAGGTGGTGGCCTTCCTGTGCAGCGACGCTGCGTCCTACGTCACGGGGCAGACCCTCGTGGTGGACGGAGGCATGACCCTGTAGCTAGGCTAGTGACCCCTCGCGTGGACCATGCCCTGGCAGCAGGTCGTCGTCCGCGCCGCAGCGACCCCGAAACTCCCTGATCGTCCCCGGGTTTCCCCCGACCAACTCGCATCCCAACTTCGTTTCGCAAGAGGCAACATCGTGTCGAAGGCTGAGAACATCCAAGAGCGCGTCCACTCCATCGTCTGCAAGCAGCTGACCACCAGCCCGGACAAGATTTCGGCGGAGACGTCGTTCATCAACGACCTCGGCGCCGACTCGCTGGACACCGTCGAGCTGGTCATGGAGTTCGAGGACGAGTTCGAGATCAACATCCCGGACGAGGACGCCGAGAAGATCCAGACCGTCGGCGACGCGGTGAAGTACATCAGCGCCAAGCTGGCCGGCTGAGCCGACCGGTCGAACCGTCGCAGGCCGGATTTCCCTGGTCTGCTCGAGCCGCGGGGCCTACCCGCGGCGCCTTCCTGGTATCCACCCACGGGCGGTCGTCGGCGTGAGCCGTCGAGCCGTCCTGCACTACCACCATGGCAAGACGTCGCGTCGTCATCACCGGAGTCGGGGCCGTCTCCTCGCTGGGCCTCGACATGGCCACCAACTGGGACAACCTGCTGAAGGGCGTCTCCGGGGCGGGCCTGATCACCCGCTTCGACACCAGCAAGCACTCGTGCAAGTTCGCGTGCGAGGTGTGGAACTGGGACACCGAGCGCTTCTTCCCCGGCAACGAGAGCAAGCGCATCGAGAAGTTCACCCAGTACTACCTGGTCGCCGCCGACGAGGCGATGAAGGCCTCCGGGATCGACATGGGCAAGGAGGACCGCACGCGCGGCGGCTGCATCACCGGCACCGGCATCGGCGGCATCCACGAGATCGAGGCCAGCAAGGTGCTCCAGGTCGAGCGCGGCGCCAACCGCATCAGCCCGTTCTTCATCCCGAAGATCATGGCCAATGCCATGGCCGGCCAGGCGGCGATCCGCTTCGGCCTGATGGGCACCTGCTACGTGACGTCGTCGGCGTGCGCCTCGTCGAGCCACGCGATCGGCCTCGCCATGCGCACGATCCAGTACGGCGAAGCCGACATCATGCTGACCGGCGGCAGCGAAGCGGCGACGACCGAACTCGGTCTCGGCGGCTTCTGTGCTTTGCGCGCGGTGTCGACCCGCAACGACGACCCCAAGCGCGCTTCGCGGCCGTTCGACCGCGATCGCGACGGCTTCGTCATGGGCGAAGGGGCTGCGGCGCTGGTGCTCGAGGAGTACGAGCACGCGAAGAAGCGCGGCGCCAACATCCTGTGCGAGGTGCTCGGCTACGGCTCGACCGACGACGCCTACCACATCACGGCGCCGAACGAAGACGCCGACGGCCCGACGCGCGCGATGCGCCAGGCGCTGCAGGACGGCCAGCTCGCGCCTGAGAAGGTCGCCTACGTCAACGCCCACGGCACCAGCACCGAGCTGAACGACAAGATCGAGACCGCGGCGATCAAGCGCGTGTTCGGCGACCATGCCAAGAAGCTGTGCGTGTCGTCGACCAAGTCCATGGTCGGCCACCTGCTCGGCGCCTCGGGCGCGATCGAACTCGCGGTCAGCGCGCTGTCGATCCAGCGCGGCGTGGTGCACCCGACGATCAACTACGAGAACCCGGATCCGCTGCTGGACCTGGACTACGTGCCGAACGTCGCGCGCGAGATGCGCGTCGACTACGCCTTGAGCAACTCGCTCGGCTTCGGCGGCCACAACACGAGCCTGCTGATCGGCCGCGTGTGACCCGGGCGGGGTCGCGCTAGGGGACCGGGCCGGCCCCGTTCCCTCCGGTCCGCACCCCCCGGCCCTGGGCCGCGCCGCCTGCGGCGCCTGGCCGCGGTCCCAGATTCGTCCGCCCCAGGCCTTCGCCCCAGGGCGCCCCGCAGCTGCCCCGTAGGGCCCGGTTGCGCAAACTCCGGGACAGGGATAGGCAGCCCCCTGTTCCGTTTCGCGACCCCCTTCCAAGGAGCAGAGCCATGAAGAAGAAGCTCAAGGACGCCCTCCACCGGTTCAAGGTCGAGGCCTTCAAGATGTCGCACCAGGGTGCCGACGAGCGCTCGCGCGAGATCCTCGAAGCGACCGCGCAGGCGCTGCAGAACGCCTACACCTTCCACTTCGGGAAGGAGACCCAGCTCGGCAAGGAGGACTCGGCGAGCCGGGTCGAGACGTTCCAGCTGATCAAATCGGTCATGCTCGAGACCTTGCTGCCGCCGGTGCTGGAGAAGTTGATGCGCCGCATTACCGTGTTGGAGCATCAGAACGCCGCGACCACCAAGCTGCTCGAAGAGCTGATGGAAGCCTTGTCCGAGGAGTGACTCGTTGCGCACCGTATTGGCCGGAGATCTCGGCGGCACCAAGTGCCGGTTTGCATTGGTAGCCGCGGACTTCTCGGTCCACGCGGTGCAGCACGTGCCGACGGTGCGCGAACGCGCCACCTTCCTCGGCGCGCTCGATCAGGCGATCGCCACCATCCTGGCGGCGTTGCCGGCGGGCTGCGAACGGCCGACGGCGGCCGGCTTCGGCACCGCCGGCGTGATCCCGCGCGACGGCCGCTCGATCGAGGTGGCGCCGAACCTGCCGCTCGACAAGTTCCCGTTGGCCGAGCACGTGGAAGCGCGCTTCGGCCTGCGCACGACGTTGTTGAACGACGGCCGCGCCAGCGCCTTCGGCGAGTTCCTGCGCGGGCACGCCGCCGGCAGTGATCCGCTGCTGTGCCTGTTCTTCGGCACCGG
>CANGSN010000210.1 GCA_947455805.1 Planctomycetota bacterium | reverse complement strand
CACCACCGGCAGTGCCACCACCGGCAGTGCCACCGCCGGCAGTGCCACCGCCGGCAGTGGCACTGCCGCTGCTGCGCGACGCGTGGCCGCAGTCGCTGCAGATCGGCCTGCGCGCCGGCCTCGTGCTGCTGCTGACGCCGTTGCTGCGGAACGGCCACGGCGAGGGGGCCGCGATCGCGTTCAGCATCACCACGCGCTATGACACCGTGGTGCTGTTCGCGTCGATCGGCTTCGCCAACGCGGCGACGGCCTACGCCGGGCGCGCGGTGGTGGTGGGCCGCGAACGGGCGGCGCGCCACGCCGGCTTCGCCGCCGCGGTGCAGGCGGCGGCGTTCGGTGCGATCTGCGTGCTGGCGATGATCGCGTTCGCCGACGTGCTGGTCGGCTGGTGTTTGCCGGGGCCGAAGCCGGCGGTGGTCGCATTCGCCGCCGACTACTTCGCCGGTGCCGGCTGGAGCCACGTCGCTGGCGCCGCGGCGCTGGGGGCGATCGGCGCCGTGCAGGGGGCCGGGGCGATGCAGGCGCCGCTGCGCCTCGACCTGCTCGGCTTCGCCGTCGCCTACGCCGCGGTGCTGCTGGTCGGCGAGGGCTCGACCGCGGCGCTCTACCTTGCCCTTGGCGGTGGCATGGTGGTGGTCGCGCTGCTGCAACTCGGCCTCGTCGCGCGCGGTCGCTGGGCCCGGCCGGAATGACGGTCTCTGTCAGCGTGGCAGCCGCAGCGCCGCCGCTGGCTGCCAGATTGGCGCACGTTCGCCTGGAGCTGTCGCCATAACTCCATTGTCTCCAGCGACTACGGCCGGCGTTGCCGCTGGGCACGGCTTTTGACATTCCCGAGGAGCCGCCGCGGCTCGGTGTTCGGGTCGCGGCGGCAGTTCGTTCGCATCGGCCTCGGCGCCCCTCGCGGCGGCCGCGGCATCAGGAGCCACCATGTCGAAGATCGTCGGAATCGACCTCGGAACCACCAACTCGGTCGTGTCGGTGATGGAGGGCGGCGAGCCCAAGGTCATCGCCAACATGGAGGGCGCGCGCACGACGCCTTCGGTCGTCGCCTTCACGCCGAGCGGCGAGCGCCTCGTCGGTGCACCGGCCAAGCGCCAGGCCGTGACCAACCCGACGAACACCATCTACTCGATCAAGCGCTTCATGGGCCGTCGCCACAGCGAAGTCGGCGACGAGGAGAAGATGGTCCCGTACAAGGTCGTCGGCGGCGCCAACGAGCTGGTCAAGGTCGACGTCGCCGGCAAGCAGCACACGCCGCCGGAGATCTCGGCGCAGATCCTGCGCGCGCTGAAGGAGTCGGCCGAGGCCTACCTCGGCGAGAAGGTCGAGCGCGCGGTCATCACCGTGCCGGCCTACTTCAACGACAGCCAGCGCCAGGCGACCAAGGACGCCGGCCAGATCGCCGGCCTCAAGGTCGAGCGCATCATCAACGAACCGACCGCGGCGGCGCTCGCCTTCGGCCTCGACAAGAAGGCCAAGGGCAAGAACATGAAGATCGCCGTGTTCGACCTCGGCGGCGGCACCTTCGACATCTCGGTGCTGGACGTCGGCGAGGGCGTGTTCGAGGTCAAGGCGACCAACGGCGACACGCACCTCGGCGGCGACGACTTCGACGACCGCATCATCCAGTGGCTGTGCGAGAACTTCCGCAAGGCCACCGCGATCGACCTGAAGAAGGACCAGATGGCGCTGCAGCGCCTGAAGGAAGCGGCGGAGAAGGCGAAGATCGAGCTCAGCTCGGCCGCGCAGACCGCGATCAACCTGCCGTTCATCACCATGGACGCGACGGGCCCGAAGCACCTCAGCGAGAACCTGACGCGCGCGCAGTTCGAGAAGATGTGCGAGGACCTGTTCGAGCGCTGCCGCGGCCCGGTGCTGCGCTGCCTGCAGGACGCCAAGATGAAGCCGTCGGAGATCGACGAGTGCATCCTGGTCGGCGGCAGCACGCGCATCCCGCGCGTGAAGGCGATCGTCAAGGAGATCTTCGGCAAGGAGCCGAACCAGTCGGTCAACCCGGACGAGGTCGTGTCGCTCGGCGCCGCGATCCAGGGCGGCGTGCTCGGCGGCGAGGTCAGCGACGTGCTGCTGCTCGACGTCACCCCGCTGTCGCTCGGCATCGAGACGATGGGCGGCGTCATGACCAAGCTGATCGAGCGCAACACGACGATCCCGACGTCGCGTTCGCAGGTGTTCTCGACCGCGGCGGACAACCAGCCCGGCGTCGACATCCACGTGCTGCAGGGCGAGCGCGAGTTCGCCAACGACAACCGCACGCTCGGCCGCTTCAAGCTCGACGGCATCCCGCCGGCCCCGCGCGGCACGCCGCAGATCGAGGTGACGTTCGACATCGACGCCAACGGCATCCTGTCGGTCACTGCCAAGGACAAGGGCACCGGCAAGGAGCAGAAGGTCAAGATCGAGGTCGGCTCGGGTCTGTCGAAGGACGACGTCGAACGCATGGCGCGCGACGCGCAGGCGCACGCCGCCGACGACAAGAAGCGCCGCGAGATGGTCGACCTGAAGAACCAGGCCGACAGCATGGCCTACCAGGCCGAGAAGCAGCTGAAGGAGAACGGCGGCAAGCTCGATGCGGCGACCAAGGGCAAGGCGGAGGCCGCCATCGCCGACCTGAAGAAGGCCATGGACGGCGACTCGGCCGACAAGCTGAAGGCGGCGATCGCGACGTTCGAGCAGGCGATGCAGGCGATGAGCGCCAGCATGGCCGGGGCGGGCGGCGGTGGGCCGGCGGACGCGGGTGCTGCGGCTGGTGCAGCTGCCGGCAAGGGCGGCGACGAGGACATCAAGGACGCCGACTTCGAAGTGAAGTGACGGCTCGGCGCGCGGCGGCAAGCACGATCTGAGTGCTCTCGCTCGCCGGCGGCGCCAAAGCGCTCACCTCGAAGTGCCTCTCGATGCAGCGGCCGCGGCGACGCGGCCGCGCACGTTTCCGGACCGCTCGTCGGCGCGCCGTTGCCACCGCGAGTTCCGCCGCCTCTCTGCTGGCCTTCGTCGTCGAGCCGAATAGTCTTCCTCGCGCGGTTCGCGGAGGCACTCGGCGCCCCTTGCGTTGGTTACGCCGGCTCCCGACCGCGATACCGCCTTCGCTGCATGATCTCCGTCTCCGAGCTGACGAAGCGCTACGGCCCGTTCTTGGCCGTCGACCGGTTGTCCTTCGAAATCGCGCGCGGCGAGGTCGTCGGCTTCCTCGGCCCGAATGGTGCTGGCAAGACGACGACGATCCGCGTGCTGACCGGGTTCCATCCGGCGAGTTCCGGCACCGCGACCGTCGCCGGCTTCGACGTCGCCGCCGACTCGCTGTCGGTGCGCAAGAACCTCGGCTACCTGCCGCAGGAGGTGCCGATCTACCCGGACCTGCGCGTCACCGAGTACCTGCACTACCGCGCCAAGCTGAAGGGCGTGCCGTCGCGCGAGCGGCGCGTCGCGGTCGAACGCGCGATGGAGAAGGCCGGCATCGCCGACGTCGGCCGCAAGCTGTGCGGCCAGGTTTCGCACGGCTACCGCCAGCGCGTCGGCCTCGCCGATGCGCTGGTCGCCAACCCGCCGATCCTGATCCTCGACGAGCCGACCAGCGGCCTCGACCCGAACCAGCGCGTGCGCATCAAGCAGGTCGTGCGCGAGCTGGCGAACGAGCACACGATCCTGTTCTCGAGCCACATCCTCGGCGAAGTGCAGGAAGTGACTTCGCGCGTGCTGATCATCCACCGCGGCACGCTGCGCGCCGACGGGCCGCCCGACCAGCTGGTCGCGCGCACCGGCGTCAGCACGCTGCAGCTCGGCGTGCAGGCACCGGCGGCGAACGTGCTGCCGCTGCTGCGCGAGTTGCCGGGCATCGCCGGCGTGCCGCAGGTGACGGCCGACGGTGCTTCGTCGACGTTCACCGCGGTGGTGGCCGCTGGCCACGATCCGTGTGCCGAGATCGGCCGCCGGCTGCTGCAGGCCGGGCTCGCCGTGCGCGAGCTGCGGCTCGATCGGCCGACGCTCGAGGCCTACTTCCACGCCATCACCGAAGGCAGCGAACGCGCCAGCGAGCCGGTCGCCGCGGCGACGTCTGCCGATGCGGAGGCCGCGCGATGAACCGCCTGCTCGTGACCTTCCAGAAGGAGCTGTTCTCCTACTGCATCAGCCCGGTCAGCTGGATCATCGCCGTCGTCTTCTACCTGTGGCGCGGCTTCGAGGTGTACGGCGTCGTCTACAGCTTCGACTACTACCGCGCCGACCAGGACCTGCTGCCGAGCGCGACCTACGGCCTGACCAGCACGTTCTGGATGGTCGTGCTGGTGCCCGGCATCCTGACCATGCGCACGTTCGCCGAAGAACGGCGCACCGGGTCGCTGGAGACGCTGATGACAGCACCGGTGCGCGACTTCGAGGTCGTCGTCGGCAAGTGGGCGGCGGCGTCGGCGTTCTTCGCGCTGCTGTGGCTGCCGAGCGTGCTGGTGCTCGAGCTGCTGCAGCTCGGGCCGTTCCTCGACGCCGACCTCGCCTTCGGGCCGGTGTTCGCCGCCTACCTCGGCATGTTCCTGCTGAGCGGCATGCTGCTCGCGTTCGGCGTGTTCGCCAGCAGCCTGACCGACAACGTGCTGCTCGCCGCATTGTTGGCGATCCTGTTCGACTTCGGCCTGATGCAGGGCCCGCGCATGCTGGCGAACAACCTCGGTGCCGCCGGCCAGAACTACTACGTGCGCGAGCTGCTCGACAAGTTCGACGTGATGGGCAACTTCGCCAACTGGTTCGCGCGCGGCCTGATCGACACCAGCCAGATCGCCTTCTACGTCGGCGGTGTCGCCTTCTTCCTGTTCCTGACCGGCGTCAGCCTGTCGTCGCGGAGGATCGCATGAAGGCCCGCCGTTTCGCTTCGATCGGCAACCTCGGCGTCGGCGCCGTGCTGATGCTGGCGGTGTGGGCGCTGCTCGTCTTCGTCGCGTCGCGGCCGGCGCTGAAGGCGCTGATCGACCTGACGCCGCAGCGCGTCAACAGCGTCGATCCGGTGACGACCGAACTGCTGCGCGAGCTGCGCGCCGACAAGGCGGAGATCCAGCTGCACCTGCTGGCGCCGCCGCTGCAGGGCGAAGCGCAGACCGACTTCGACCGCCAGTTCCTGACCATCCGCAGCCGGCTCGCCGACTTGACCCGCCAGCTGCTGAAGAGCTACCAGTACCTCGGCGGCGAAGCGGTCACCGTCGTCGACCACGACTTCAACGCCATCGGCCAGTCGGCGGTGCGCGAGGCGGCGGAACGCTTCGACTACAAGGTCGCCGAGGGCGACGTGCTGGTCGTCGCCGTGCGCCAGGCCGGCAAGGAGCTGCGGCACCGCAAGCTGTCGCTGCTGACCGACCTCGCCGTCATCGACGTGCCGAACACCGGCATGCCCGGGCCCGGCGGCAAGGTGTCGCTGCCGGTGCTGAAGGACTTCCAGGGCGAGATGGCGATCTCGTCGGCGCTGAAGTCGCTGCTCGTCATGGGCGTGCCGGTCTGCTACGTGCTGAAGAACGGCAAGGCGCCGGGCAGCGACAGCAACTCGGGCACGCCCGCCGGCTACGACAGCCTGTTCCTGGCGCTGCAGCAGGCGGGCTTCGACGTGCGCGTGCTGAACCTGCGCGACGCCGGCGCGGTGCCGGCCGACGCCTCGCTGGTGATGCTGCTCGAGCCGCGGCTCGACCTGCAGGAGCGCGAAGCCAACGCCGTGTACGAGTACCTGAAGCGCGGTGGGCGCGCGGTGCTGAACTACTGCTGGAACGGGCCCGAGCCCGACATGAACCCGGACGGTGGCAAGCTCGGCGAACTGCTCGGCTACCGCCTCAGCCAGCAGCCGGTGTTCCATCTGATCCAAGACGGCAGCAACCGCACGCAAGGCCCCGGCTTCTCGGGCGACATGGCGGTCTCGAAGCTGATCCTGCAGCCGTCGCTGCATCCGGCGGTGCGCCGGCTCGCCGAAGCGCAGCGCTGGATCGAGATGGCGAACACGCTCGAAGTGCAGAGCCCCGGCAGCCCGGCTGGGCTGCGCCGTGAGAACATCCTCGCCACCGGCGGCTACGCGTGGCTCGCGGTGCCCGGCGCCGATGGCTACCCGAGCTACCAGGCGCCGCGCAGCGGCCTCGAGCGCAGGTT
>CANGSN010000209.1 GCA_947455805.1 Planctomycetota bacterium | reverse complement strand
GTTCGCCTTCAGCAGCTCCGCGACCTCCGGGCCGAGCTCGGCGACCGGCACTTCGCCGTCGAAGATCAGGTTGGTGTCGTTGCGCGGCGGGTAGCAGTCGGCGCCGGCGTCGCTCGCCTTCGGCGCGCCGATGCCGCTGGTCGCGTTGACCACCAGCAGGTCGCCGTCGAGGTACATGCCGACCGACAGGATGCCGTTGCTCAGCAGCGCGTCGCGGTAGCCGGGCCAGTAGATCCAGCGCTCGAGGACCTTCTTGGCGTTCGCGATGTTGGCGCCCGGCTGCACCAGCGCCATCTGCGCGAACAGGCTGCCCGGGTAGGTGCCGCCGAGGTCGATCGACTGCGTGTGCAGGTCGGCGGGGCTCTTCAGCTCCTTGTTCTTCTTCAGGTACTCCGCGTGGTCCTTGCAGCGCGCCGAGAAGTTGGCGCTGTAGGTCACCGGCGTCTTGCCGAGCTGCTTGCGGGCTGTGTTGTAGGCCTCGAGCCACTTGTCGACGCCCTTGCTGATCGCGCTCAGCGGCGGCGTGTTGTTCTGGATCGCCTTCAGCACCGGCGAGGCGCCGGTCCAGAAGTCCTCCCATTCCTTGTCGAGCTGGGCCAGCGACACCTGGCACCGCTCCTGCACCGCCTTCTCGAACTCGGCCGGCTGCTTGATGCGCATCTTCTGCAGCTCGAGCGCGATGGCGTCCATCTTCTGCAGCATCGTCGGGTCGCGCCGCACCATGTAGTCGCTGAACGACCAGGCCTTGATGCGCTCCTCGTTGCTGAAGTTCGAAGCGTCGCAGAAGGCGAGCTTGTTGGCCGGCACGCCGCCGGTGCTGCGCCACGCCAGCTCGAGGCTCAGGTTCTTCCAGACGTCGAAGTCCGGCGACGTGAACTCGCGGTCCTCTTCGCTCGCCGACGTGCCCTGCTGCTTCTTCAGGTCGACCGAGAACAGGCGGTTGTTGTTGAAGATCATGCCGACGAAGGTGTGCCCGATGCCTTCGCGGAAGCCGTCGCTGCCGAAGCCTGAGTAGCCCTGTGCGACGTTGCGCACGCAGGCGTCGAACAGCGTCTGCCGGCCGCTGGTGGCGCCGACGACGGTGTTGCCGACGCCGCTGGTCTTGCTGTGCTCGAGCTTCCACTCGAGGTCCGGCACCTTGTTGGCCTTCAGCACCTGCTTGTAGAGCTCCTCGGCGGTGAAGTAGGCCCAGTGCACGCGGCCGCGCTCGAACTGCACTTCCCACGGGAACGCGACCTTGCAGACGGCGATGGTGCGCTCGGCCCAGCGCAGCGCTTCCTTCAGGTTCTCCTTCTCGCTGGCGTCGCCGTGCAGCACGAAGTGCTCCGACTGCACGGTGACGTAGGGCACGCCGGCGACGTCGAGCGGCTGGCACTTCACGTTCGCGTCCTCGATGCCGTAGTCGGTCTTCGACTGCTCGGCGACGACCTTCATGATCGCCTTGCTGCGATCGAACAGCGTCTTCTCGAGTTCGGTGCCGCTGACGCCGCCGACGTCGACGTGCGACAGCGCCTTCTGCGCCTGCTCGTCGTTGTCGACCCAGCGCAGCACCATGCGCCAGTGGTGTTGCGCGCGGTCGGCGCGGCCGGCCTTGGCGAACTTGTCGGCCTGCTGGCGATGCTGGTTGGCGAGGTCCTTCTTCAGCGACTCGTAGCTCGACTTCAGCGGCTGCCCGTCGGCACCGCTGCCGGTGTCGGTGGTGGGGTACGGGCGCTTGGGATCCGGGTTCCAGCTCGAGCCGATCTTGACGTAGCCGAGGGCGGTCCACGCTTCGACGTTCTCCGGGTCGTAGAGCTTGTGGACCTGCATCCACACGACCTTGGCGATGCGCGGGAAGCCCTTGTCGAACGCCTTCTTGGCGAACGCGTTCAGCGCTTTGGCCTGGCGCTGGTTGAACTCCAGTTCTTCGTTCTGTTGGGCGGCAGCACCGCCGAGCAAGGTGAAGGCGACGAGGCTGGACAGCAGCGGGCGTTGGATCATTGCGGCGTGTGCGGGGTCGTGCAGGACCCGACGATCCTAGCGGCGCCGAGCTCCCGCCGCATCGCGCGCTGCCACGGGTCTTGCGCCCGCCCCGAGGCCGCACTGGCTGCGGCCGGGCCAGGAACCGCATTGTTCGCTGCCGCGCGCTCGCCATACTGCTCGCCCTTCGTGGTCCTTGGCGACCATCGTCCCGCCCGCGAGGGCGTCCCCGAGCAGCGTTCCCGCAGCAGCAGATGAGCAAGGTCTACGACATCGGTGTTCTTCCCGGCGACGGCATCGGCGAGGAGGTCGTGCGCGAGTCCCTGAAGGTGCTCGACGCGATCCAGTCGATCTACGGCTTCCAGACCAAGCGCGAGGCGCTGCCCTACGGCGCCGAACACTTCCTGAAGACCGGCGAGACGATGCCCGAGGCCGCGTTCGACCGCATCCGCCAGATGCACGCGGTGCTGTTCGGCGCCATCGGCGACCCGCGCATCGAGGTCGGCAAGCTCGAGTTCGCGATCATCGCCGGCATGCGGCACAAGCTCGACCTCTACGTCAACCTGCGCCCGGTCAAGCTCTACCACGAGTCGATGTGCCCGCTGAAGGGCAAGACGCCGGCGGACATCGACATCCTGTTCCTGCGCGAGAACACCGAGGACGCCTACGCCGGCATCCACGGCACGACCAAGAAGGACACCGAGTTCGAGATCTCGCTGCAGCAGATGGTCTACACGGCGCGCGGCACCGAGCGCATCATCCGCCACGCCTTCGAGCTGGCCGTGAAGCGTGGGCCGAAGAAGGGCCGCGAGAAGCCGATGGTGACGCTGATCGACAAGGCGAACGCGGTGCGCGCGCAGGACATCTGGACGCGCATCTTCGCCAAGGTCGCGAAGGAGTATCCGGGCGTCGCCACCGACCACGCCTACATCGACGCGGCGTGCATGTGGCTGATCAAGCAGCCGGAGTGGTTCGACGTCTGCGTCACCACGAACCTGTTCGGCGACATCATCACCGACCTCGGCGCGATGCTGATCGGCGGCATGGGCATCGCCTCGTCGGGCAACATCCACCCCGGCAAGGTGTCGATGTTCGAGGGCATCCACGGTTCGGCGCCGAAGTACAAGGGCACCGACAAGGCGAGCCCGCTGGCGACGATCCTGGCGATGGGCCTGATGCTGGACCACATCGGCCAGCCGCAGGCGGCGAAGGAGCTCGAGGCCACGGTCGCGGACCTGATCCAGAAGGGCCGCATCCGCAGCCTGAAGGCCGGCGACCACAAGTGCAGCGAGCTCGGCTCGATGGTCCGCGACGAACTGCTCGCCCGCGCGAAGGCGCGCTGAAGCGGAAGCGACCCGCGAGAAGGCGGGGTGAAGGGACGCGGCGCGGCGTGGAGTGCTCGCACGGGGCGCCTGAATCCTCGGTGCCGGCGGAAGCCAGGCACCGATGCCATCGCTGCGATGCAAGCCGTCGACGAACGAGGTAGACTTCCTGGTCTCGTTCCCGCTCGCCTCCGGCATGCATCCCATCCTGGCGTGTTCCCTCGTCGCCGCACTGGCCGTCGCCGATTCTTTGGCTGCCCAGGCGCCCGTCGTGCAGATCGCCCCGCCCGCAGTGACCGCGGCGTTCGGTGCCTCGGCGGCGACGCTGCAGTCGCTGGTGATGGCGCCGGTGGCCGGGGCGACGAACGGAGCCCTCCGGGGTCAGCTCGCCTTCGCTGGCATTGCCGTGTCGTTGGAGGTGAAGCCGTTCGACGTGCGTGGGCCGCGCTTCGCCGCGTTCGCGCGCAGCGACCGGGGCCTCGAGCCGCTGGCGGTCGCGCCCTGCAGCACCTACCGCGGTGAGATCGTCGGCGAACCGGGTAGCGCCGTCGCCGCGTCGCAGGCCGGAGGTTCGTGGACGATGTACGTGCGCCGCGGCAGTGGCGACGTGTTCGTCGTGCAGCCGCTGACGACGGTGTCGCCGAGCGCGTCGCCGACCCTGCACGTGGTCCATCGTGCCGCCGACGGCATCGCCGGCGCCGCCAACTGCCGGGTGTCCGCTCCCGGGTTGCCGCTGGCGCCGATGCCGGTCGGGCTCGACGCGGTCTACGTCTGCGAACTGGCGATCGAAGCCGACCATCCGCTGTTCCTGCTGAACGGCAGCAACGTCACCGCGACGCAAAACGACGTCCTGTCGGTGGTCAACGCCGTCGACCTGATCTTCCGCACGGACGTGCAGATCGACCTGCAGGTCGCCCAGCTGATCGTCGACGTGACGCCCGATCCGTACACGACCAGCGTCGCGAGCCAGCTGCTGGTCGAATTCCAGAACTACTGGAACGCCAACTACGGCGCGCTCGGCCGCGACGTGGCGCACCTGTTCAGCGGCCGCCAGCTCGGCGCCGCCAGCGGCGGCACGATCGGCTTCGCCAACGTCGGCGTCGTCTGCGATCCGACGCTCGGCTACGGCGTGTCGCAGACGCGCTGGAGCGCCAACTTCGCCTTCCGCGTCGGCATCACGGCGCACGAGCTCGGCCACAACTGCAACGCCACGCACTGCGACGGCCAGGCGGCGTGCAACATCATGTGCTCGTTGATCGGCGGCTGCAGCGGCACCGTGTCGACGTTCGGTCCGAACGAGCGGGCGCAGATCCTGGCGTTCCAGCAGTTGGCGTCGTGCCTCGACCTGCAGCCGACGCCGCCGCAGATCACCGGCGTCACGCCGGTGCAGATCGCGACCGTGAACCCGCCGCTGGTGACGATCAGTGGCTCGGGCCTGATCGGCACGACGTTGGTGACCGTCGCCAGCCAGCCGGTGACCACCGGCATCCAGGTGCTCGGCGACAGCCAGCTGCAGTTCACGCCGCCGGCGGGCCTGCCGCTGGCGTTCCATCCGGTCTCGGTCACCAACGCCGCCGGCACCAGCAACGCCTCGGTGCTGTGGTATCGCCCGTCGAACCCGTGCCAGGTGCTGGTGCCGTCGACGCTGGCCGGAGGCGGCGCGCTGCAGTGGACGATGGGCGGCTGGAACGGCGGCCACGCCTTCCTCGTCGCGTCGCTGCTGACCACGCAGTCGCCGGTGCTCGGCTTCCCGGTGCTCGACAACTTCCTGCTGCTCTGGTCGGGCCCGCTCGATGCGCGCGGCATGGCGACGCTGTCGGTGCCGGTGCCGGCCGGGCTGCTGACCGGGCTCGTGATCCAATGGCAGATGCTCGACGCCTTCGCCGGCACGCCGAGCCTGCGCAGCGTCTCGTCCGTCGTCGGCACGACGTTCCAGTAGTTCGCTCCCGTCGCGCTGCGCCGAGGCATCACACCGGCGGCGGATCGGTCGGGATGCGCCAGCGCGGGCTGGCCTGGCCCTGCGGCCACTCGGGCCGCGCCTCGTGCACGTGGTTCGCCTGGGGCGGCGGCCGCCGGCGATGGTCGGCAGCGCCGCGGGTGGAATCGTCGTAGGTCGGTTCGTGGTGGTTCATGGTCGCTCCTGCTCCGCATCGATCGGGGGCCGCATCGATCGGGCCCTTCCTGGTGTGCGACCGGGGGCAGGCCCGACCTCGCGATCGGCGGGAATGTGGCGAGGGGACCAAACCGTTACGTGGGGCGAACGCGCGAGGTGCGTAGTCCGCGCCCTAACCTTCCGCACCTCTCGGGCCCCCGGCCCGAAGCCCCTTTCAGGAGACCCGATGAAGATCCGTTTCGCCTCTGCTCTGCTCGCCCTCGCCCTGCCGCTGATGGCCCAGGACCCCGTCGCCAGCGACGTCGAAGTCCTGTTCTACAAGGCCTTCTACCTCGAGAAGGGGCCGAAGGACCACGCCGCCGCGATGGAGCTCTACCAGAAGTTCCTCGACAAGGCGCCGGAGCACAAGCTCGCCGGGGAGGCCGCCAAGCAGCAGTTCCGCCTGCTCGACGCGACCGGCAAGACCAAGGAGCGCGACGCCTTCAAGGCGAAGTACGAGAAGCTGATCGGCAACCTGCAGGCGGCGGCCCCGGCCGAGGGCGCGCGCGGTGGTGCGGGTCGCGGCGAACGCGGGTAAGGCGGCGACCGTCCCGACATGGCGGCGCGCGTCGCCGAGCTGGAGAAGCAGCTCGCGAAGGCCAAGGCCGACGGCAACGCCGAGGAGATCAAGAAGCTCGAACAGCAGCTCGAGCGCGCCAAGCAGGGTGGCCGCGGCCAGGGTGGCCCCGGCGGCGCTC
>CANGSN010000208.1 GCA_947455805.1 Planctomycetota bacterium | reverse complement strand
GGGCCGCCGCAACCGCTCGATCCTCGACAACGCGACGATGGCGGAGTCGCTGGTGCGCCTGTCCTACCTCTCGCGCCGGCTGGTCTTCTACCAGGAGGCGGTGCAGACGCTGGAAGCGTTCGCCACCGACTACAAGGAATACGGCTACTACGTCGCCGGCTACGGGCGCGCGGTCGACCTGATCTTCTACGCGCCGCTGTTCGTCACCATCGTCGGCGACCGCGACGCCGCGGGAACGGTCGAGCTGCGGCGCACGGCGCTCAGCACCTACGTGCCGTCGCGCATCGTGCAGACGCTCGATCCGAAGCACGACCCGATTCTGCTCGGGCGAGCTGGGCTGATGGCGGAGGAAGCGCCGGTCGTGCACCTCGCGGTCGGCAACGAGCCGCGTGGCACCGCGCGCACGCCGGGGGAGCTGATCGACGCGATCGCTCGCATCGAACGCGAGCGCCAGAAGGACGGCTAGGCTTCAGGACGTCCGGGGCGACAAGCCGCCAGGCGCCGACAGCAAGTCGACGCTGGGCCGACTCACACCTCGAGCTTGGTCGGACCGGTCTGCTCTTCGTCGGCGACCAGGTCGATCAGGCCACGCTTCAGTTCTTCGCTGGCGATGCGGATGTAGTTCCGTTCGCGCGTCTCGAACAGCGGCTTTTGGCCGCGGACGAGTTCGCGCACGCGCTTCTGCAGCAGCGCCGTGAGGCGGAACGAACCGCCGACCTGCTTGACGAGATCCTGGGGGAGGCTCTGTTCCATGAGGCTGTGGGGGCTACCGGGGTGGGACCGGGAGGGCCGAGCAGAGTAGGGCGACCGTCCGGCCAGTCAATGGCCAGCTGGCAGCGGCCTGCCGCAAGCCAAGCCCGGCGGTGGCGCCATCGCGCCGCCGGGGAACGGCTGGCCCGGATCAGAGATCGCGAGCGTCGACGCTGACCTGCACGTCCGCCCAAGCCTGCTGGCCGCGCAGCTGCGTGCCGATCACGACCAGGTGCAGCATGACCTGCCGGGCCGAGCTCGGGCCGACGATCTGCACCTCCAACCCGTGCGGGAAGCCCTCGCCGACGTTGCTGACGAGGCCGTAGCGACCGACGCCGAACGAGGCCCGGGCGTAGTTGGTGCCCACGCTGTGGTGGCGGTAGGTCAGCAGTTCGTCGACCTCGTCGGTCGACCGCAGGATCTGCCACGGGTCCGGCCGACCGTCGATCGGATCGTCGCTGAGGGTGCCGTCGTCGAGATCGATCTGGCGCAGTGTCCCGGTGGTCGCCGGCAAGCCACCGCGAACCCACACCACCGTCGCCCGCGGATGGGTCACACCGTTGATGTCGGCCGTTCCCGTGGCCAGATGCAGCAACACCTCCGCCTGGTCGGTGGCGTCGGTGATGCGGTCGATGCCCGCCGCGTCGACCAGCGGCTCGCTGAGCACCCGGACCAGGTTGAGACCGATGCCGTTGTCGGGCTGCGGCCCACCGTCGACCGGTGTCAGGTAGTAGTAGACCCAACGATAGACGTCGACGAGGTACTCCTTGCCGCTCGCACAGACGAATCGGTCGCTCCACGCGAGGCGCGTGAAGAACAGCGAGTTGCCGGTGATCTCGAGCGCAACGGTGTCCTTCTGCAGCCTCTGGTTGGGGCTGACCGAAGGCAGCCGCGCGGTGCTCAGCGGCACCGGCGCGTCCGTCAGGTCGATCAACGCCCGGTTGGCGTTGCCCTCGGTGTCGTTGCCGAACACGCGCACGCACGAGACCATCTCCAGGCGCATCTGGTCGACGATGTCCTGCGTGACCTCGGTGGCGCGTCCCAGGCGCTTCGAGAACTCCTGCGCCTCGCCGCCACTGACGGCGAGGGTGGAGACCGCCATGATCATCAGGCCGAGCAGACTCGAGGCGATGACCAGTTCGATCATGCTGAAGCCTGCTGCTTGCGAACGCACGGAAGTGTTCATGGTGGTGCGCCTCAGCGTTGGATGAAGATCTTGGTCTGATGGCACGCGTAGTGGACCTGCGCGCCCTGCCGGTAGCAGTCGATGCGCAGCAGGTAGCTGCCCTCCGGGAACTGCGCCTCCGGCACCGGCCACGAGTAGACCTCGCCACCGACCGCGGCGTCGGTCACCAGGTAGGTGCTGTCGGTCGGGCGCGTGCCCGGAGTCGCCTCCGTGCCGTCCTGGACGTGCAGCCAGGTCGTGCCGTTGTCCGGCGAATACATGATCACATACTGGAGCAGCAGCTCGCTCTCGCTGAACGTGCCCGACTGCGCGTACTCGAAGCCGTCCCAACGCCGCCAGGTCGTCGAATACTGGATGTCGATCGTCGCCGGACCGTTCAGTTCGGTGATGTCCGTCGGCGAGTCGATCTCCAGTCGCGGCAGCTGCGGGATGCGCAGCGTGTTGGTGATGCTACCGGCCTCGAAGAACGAGTGCACCAGCGACAGCACGGCGAACTTCGCGATGAAGGTCGTGCCGTTGTCGACGGCGTTGCTGATGCCGTTGATGACGATGTATCCGGCGCTGGAGTTGCTCTCGTTCACCAGCTTGACGAGGCCCGAGCCGATGCCCGCCGAGTGGGTGTAGTAGGTCCGGTAGAGCGACGCCGTGTGACGGCTCGTGGTGTAGGGCGGGAAGTTCCAGTGCTCGGCCACCGCCGACGCCATGTTGATCCGGAACGGACGCGTGATCGGCGCCGCGCTCGGCATCGTCATGCTGTAGTTGGAGGCGAGCTCGGAGCCGACCGTGGTCAGCGTGCCGTCGCCCGAAGAGCCGATGTGGTTGAACGTCGAAGCCGAGCTACCGATGTTGAACAGCGTCGTGCAACCGTGGTTGGCCGTGCGCTGGAGATTGTTGTTCATCGCCGTGCCGTAGGCGAGTCGACCGCTGGCCGAGTACACCGACTGGCACGGCTGCTGGTAGAAGTTGCCTGCGGTGTTGCCGGCCCCGAGGTTGCCCCGCGGGGTCGCACCGTTGGTCCAGGTGGCGACCGCATTGTCCGGATACAGTTCGCCGAGCCACGGAATGCCCCACCAGTAGCCAGCACCGTTCGCGCGCACGTAGCGGCGCGCCCCGATGATGGTGTTGATGAAGCCGTTGCCGGTGGCGCCGTGCGGCACCTGGTTGCTCGGGATCGAGTTGGAGTAGCCGTTCGCCGCGTCGTAGCCGATGTCGTTGCCGATGCCGAGGTAGTAGTACGAGTAGCCGGTCAACGTGGTGAACACGACCGCGCTGTTGACGATGGCGCGGCGCATCACGTCGAAGTAACGCGGCACGTCACACGACATCTGGCCGCCACCCCACCGATTGCGCAGCAGGGTCGAGCTGATCGCCGGGAAGTCGAGCGCGGCGTTGTTCGTGTTGGCGAGGTTGTCGAGGTACCAGTTGTACGAGTTCGGGAAGTCGTCGCCGTTGTTGAAGCAATCCTTGTAGGGCAGGTGCCGCGGATCGCCGTTGAACTGGGCGCGCTCGGTCGCCGGCACGTCCTCCCGGCTGTCGGCCCACCAGGTGTAGGTCATCGACAGGTTGTCCGGGTCGTTCAGCGGCCAGGTCGAGCCGCTGCTCTTCCACGCTTCGTCGCCACCGTTGTAGCCGGCAGCGATGCGGGTGCGGATGCGCAGCAGCACGTCCCCCGGTGGGTTGCCGCCGACGAACGAGTCGTCGGTCAGCACCGCCGGGTCGATGCGCAGCGTCCACCGCGCGGTGTTCTTCGGGCCGACACCCGAGCTGGTCAGGTCCGGCGCGAAGGACGGACCGGCCCCGATCGGGCACGGGATGTAGTCCATCGCATAGAGCCGGGCGCGGGTGCTGTTGGCGAGGCCGTACTGCAGCGAACTCTGGGTCACCGGCGGCGCCCCGACCGGCGTGTTGAACAGGTAGACGCGGGTGAGCGCCTCCTCCGTCCCCGTCGCCGGCACGAACTCGGCGGTGTAGCACATCTCGTCCGCGACCGGCGAGTCACTGCTGTGCTTCGCCGGCAGCCACGCCGTCGAGTAGTTGGTGGAACCGCCCACCGAGACGCCGCCAGGCACGTTGTTGAGCGTGCAGGTCGAGGCCAGCTTCGACGGGTCCGACGAGTCCGTCAGGTCGACGCCGAGGATCTCGACGACCATCGGCTCCGGCATGATCGTCGGGCCGGTGTAGGTCGCGGTGTGCTGGCTGAACGCGTACATGCGCAGCTGCACCGAGTCGGTGACGCCCGCCTGGTTGCGCCTCGTGCGCAGCTCCTCCGGATGCGTGACGACACGCAGGTTCGGATAGGCCGACGGGCTCTTCGCCGGGTCGCTGAAGTTGCGCAGCGCCGGCATCGGCAGCAGCTCGCCGTGCAGGTTGATGACCAGCGCGTTCTTGTACTTGTCCGGGCTGGTGACCAGGTCCTCGAGGAACAGACGCATGGTCGGCTCCTTGGACATGTCGTTCAGCTCCGGCGGGATCGGCGTGCCGTCCTTCTTGGCTTCGGCGATCGCCAGCTCGCGCGCTTCGATGGCCTGGACGCGCCGCTGCCACAGGGCCAGCTCCTCCGGATAGCGCATCGCGTGATTGAAGTAGTCCGCCAGCGCGTACGGGTGCGGATTGAGGTCCGCGTCGTAGCCGTTGCGCTCGACGCCGTCGCAGTTGATGCGACCGCGCATGTTGTCCGGCACGTAGTAGTAGGTCGACGCGTTGCCGGCCGGCATGCGGCCCGGATAGTGGTAGACGTCCGGGATCACCGCATGGCTGTCGGTGTCGTCGTTGGTGTACGGGCGGTAGGTCTGGTTGCGGCCGAAGCTCGCCTTGGTGATCCAGTGCGTGCGGAAGATCATGCCCGGATTGCGGTTCTCGAGGTCGGTGATCATCGACTCGACGAACGGCTTGATCGAGTCCATGAAGACCCACCATCCCGGGATGTTCTCGATCGCCAACAGGTAGACGTCGAACACCTGCGTGGTCGGGAAGGCGCTGCCCGCCGAGTTGATGACCGACGACAGGTCGGCCATGGGATGCTCGACGCCGTCGCGGTCCTTCTTGAAGATGCGCACCGTGACGTAGCGCACGTTCCGGTTGTTGAGGCCGAGGAACGGCTGCACGGTGATGCGGCGCCACCAGTGCCAGTCGCCATCGCGCCGGTAGTTGCCCGAGACCGGGTGGTCGGCCGCGACCAAGGCGCCGTTGGCGTCCTCCTGGATCGTCATGACGCCCTTGCTGACGATGCCGTCGTCGAGCACGTCGAGGTCGACCGCCGCGTCCACCTGGCCACGATCGACGAAGCCTTGGATCTCGGCGAGGATCGCCTGGGCCTTGGCATAGGCCCAGACACGATCACGTTCGGTGTTGGTCGTCTGGTAGTTGACCGCGATATGGTTGATCAGCACGACTGCGCCGATCACCAGGATCAACAGAGCGAAGGCCAGCTCGGCGAACGTGAAGCCGGCGTCGTTCCGTGCATGTCTGTGTCGCATGGGCAGCATCTCCAGGTGTCCGGGCTCCGGCATGGTCGGCGGGTTATCGGCAGTCCGCCGTCTCGGCTTGGTGCCGTCCGTGCGCCCGGTCCCGTCCCGGGACCGCACACCGGTCCCGCCCAAGCCGTCGTGATTTGCAACACCGGGCGTCGCGACCCATGCTGCGCGCCTTGTCCTGGCTCCGTTCCCTCCGCCGCGCCTTCGGTCGGCCCCTCGCCCTGCTGCGCCGCCACTGGTGGATCGTGCTCGTCGGCACGGCCTGCGTGCCCGTGCATGCCTACGTGTCGCTGTGGATGCCGGCCCTGCTCGGCCGCACGCTCGACCAGCTGGGCCAGGGCGGCGACCACGCGCTGCTGCGCGAGACCTGCTGGTGGCTCGGCCTGCTGGCGGTGCTCGAGGCGGGCAGCCGCTACGTGTCGCGCAAGACGCTGATCGACGCCTCGCGCCACGTCGAACAGGACCTGAAGAACGCGGCGATCGCGCACCTGCAGCGGCTGCCGGTCGCCTGGTTCGACCGCTCGCGCACCGGCGACGTCACCAGCCGCCTGACGCAGGACGTCGAGCTGGTGCGCTTCGTCATGGGCCCGCTGCTGCTGCACGGCGGCAGCACGCTGTGCCTGTTGCCCGCCGGCACCTGGCGCATGCTGCAGATGGACGTGCCGGTGACGCTGGCCAGCCTCGGCGCGTTCGGCGTGCTGTTCCTGCTGATGCGGCTCGTGCTGCCG
>CANGSN010000207.1 GCA_947455805.1 Planctomycetota bacterium | reverse complement strand
GGTGGCGAAGCTGTTCATCAGGTGGATCGGCACCTGGCCGCCGGTCGCCTGTTCGAGTCGGCGCGCGTCCTCGACGACGAGCCCGAGGAACGAGCGCTGCGGGCCGAGCACCGGCACGACGCCCTTGACGACGCCGCCGAAGCGCGTCGCCATGCCGCCGTTCAGCACGAGCAGGCCGAGTTGCCCCTTGGCGATGGCGTCGGTGCCGAGTCGCGCGAGCTCGCCGGCGTCCCGGCCGGCGGGCGGCAGGGCGGCGATCGCGTCGGCCGGCGGCGGCAGCAGTGGCGAGGTCGTCAGATTGCCTGCCGGGCTCAGCCGGCCCGCGGCCAAGTCTGTCTGCCAGCGCCGCTGGAGGTCGGCGTCGAATCCGAACTTCTGCAGGAACTCGAGCTGTTGCGCGGAGAGGCCGTTCACGGTGGCGGAAGGCTAGCTCGCCGCGCGGTCGGCGGCGATGCGCCGGTGGGCGGTGGCGCGGAAGCACGGTGGCAGCGGATCTTCACGCGCGGTCGTCGACCGTGCGGTGGTTCGAACTGCCGCCTTTCGCTACAACCTTCGCCCGCTCCATCGCCACGGGGCACCGGGGACCTCGCTCGCCCGGGGTCCACCGGTGGCCGGTTCCGCTCCCAGCGGGCCCCTCGTCGTGCCGATGACGGTCCGCGCCTCCGGCGCGGACAGAGCACACCCCAAGCCTCTCGGACACACTCGTTCAGCCATGAAGATCGCCGTCGTCGGCACTGGATACGTGGGCCTCGTCACCGGTTCCTGCCTCGCAGACGTGGGCATGACCGTGACCTGCGTGGACGTCAACGCCCAGAAGATCGCCAACCTGCAGAAGGGCATCCTGCCCATCTACGAGCCGGGGCTCGAGGCGATCGTCGAGCGCAACACGCAGTCCGGGCGCCTGCAGTTCACCACCAAGCTGAAGGACGCGATCGTCGGTGCCGAGGCGGCGTTCATCGCCGTCGGCACGCCGCCCGGCGAGGACGGCAGCGCCGACCTGCGCTACGTGCTGGCGGTGGCCAAGGAGATCGGCGAGACGATGCAGGACTACCTGGTCGTCATCACCAAGAGCACGGTCCCGGTCGGCACCGCCGAGAAGGTCAAGAAGGCGGTCGGCGAGGCGCTGAAGCAGCGCGGCAGCAAGCTCGCCTACGACGTCGCCAGCAACCCCGAGTTCTTGAAGGAGGGCGCGGCGATCGAGGACTTCATGAAGCCCGATCGCATCGTCTGCGGCGTCGAGAGCGAGCGTGCGCAGGAGGTGCTGGCCCGCCTCTACAAGCCGTTCACGCTGAACGGCCACCCGGTCCTGTTCATGGACGTGCCGTCGGCCGAGATGACCAAGTACGCGGCCAACGCGATGCTGGCGACCAAGATCTCGTTCATGAACGACATCGCCAACCTGTGCGAGCTGCTCGGCGCCGACGTCAACCAGGTGCGCAAGGGCATCGGCAGCGACCCGCGCATCGGCAATCGCTTCATCTACCCCGGCATCGGCTACGGCGGCAGCTGCTTCCCGAAGGACGTCAAGGCGCTGGTCAAGACCGGCGACGAGAAGGGCTACAAGCTGCGCATCCTGCAGTCGGTCGAGGACGTCAACGAGTCGCAGAAGCACGTGCTGTTCACCAAGGTGAAGAAGCACTTCGGCGGCAACCTGAAGGGCAAGCACTTCGCGATGTGGGGGCTGTCGTTCAAGCCGGAGACCAACGACATGCGCGAGGCGCCGTCGCTGGTCATCTGCGAGCAGCTGCTCGCCGCCGGGGCCACGGTCACCGCCTACGACCCGGTCGCCGTCGAGGAGAGCAAGCACATGATCGGCGACAAGATCGCCTACGCGAAGGACGCCTACGCCGCCCTGCCGGGCGCCGACGCGCTGCTGCTCGTCACCGAGTGGCGCGAGTTCCGCGTGCCGGACTGGGATCGCGTCAAGAAGGCGCTGAAGCAGCCGGTCGTGTTCGACGGCCGCAACATCTACAGCGGCCCCGAGCTGCGCGGCATGGGGTTCACCTACGCCGGCATCGGCGTGAAGTGAGACACGGAGCCATCGCATGCCACGCATCCTGATCACCGGCGCCGCCGGCTTCCTCGGCTCGCACCTCTGCGACCGCTTCATCCGCGAGGGCTACGAAGTCGTCGGGATGGACAACCTCATCACCGGCGACCTGCGCAATCTCGAGCACCTGTTCCCGCTGAAGCAGTTCACGTTCTACAACAAGGACGTCAGCACGTTCATCCACGTGCCGGGGCCGCTCGACTACATCCTGCACTTCGCGTCGCCGGCGTCGCCGATCGACTACCTGAAGATCCCGATCCAGACGCTGAAGGTCGGCTCGCTCGGCACGCACAACTGCCTCGGCCTCGCCAAGGCGAAGAAGGCGCGCATCCTGGTCGCGTCGACCAGCGAGGTCTACGGCGATCCGACCGTGCACCCGCAGACCGAGGAGTATTGGGGCAACGTCAACCCGGTGGGGCCGCGCGGCGTCTACGACGAGGCCAAGCGCTTCCAGGAGGCCATGACGATGGCCTACCACACCTACCACGGGCTGGAGACGCGCATCATCCGCATCTTCAACACCTACGGCCCGCGCATGCGCCTCAACGACGGGCGCGTGCTGCCGGCGTTCATCGGCCAGGCGCTGCGCGGCGAGGACCTGACGGTGTTCGGCAAGGGCAATCAGACGCGCTCGTTCTGTTACGTCGACGACCTGGTCGAGGGCATCTACCGGCTGCTGCACTGCGACTACCCGTATCCGGTCAACATCGGCAACCCCGACGAGATCACGATCCTGCAGTTCGCCGAGGAGATCATCAAGCTCACCGGCACCAAGCAGAAGATCGTCTTCAAGGACCTGCCGAAGGACGACCCGACGCAGCGCCGTCCGGACATCACCAAGGCGAAGAAGATCCTCGGCTGGGAGCCGAAGGTGTCGCGCGCCGAGGGCCTGAAGATCACCTACGCCGCCTTCAAGGCGCTGCCGAAGGAGGTGCTCTACAAGCAGGAGCACCGCGACTTCGAGGGCTACATCCGCAAATGAAGAAGGTCCTCGTCACCGGCGGCCTCGGCTTCATCGGCTCGCACACCACGGTCGAGCTGCTGCAGCGCGGCTACGAGGTGCTGGTCGTCGACAACCTCGCCAACACCAGCGCCGCCGTGCTCGACGGCATCGCCGCGATCGCCGGCAGGAAGCCGGTGTGGGCGAACGTCGACCTCGCCGATCCGGTGGCCTGCAAGGCGCTGCTGGCCTCCGTGCCCGACCTCGCCGGCATCGTGCACTTCGCCGCCTACAAGGCGGTCGGCGAGTCGGTGCAGAAGCCGCTCGCCTACTACCGCAACAACTTCGGCTCGCTGGTCAACCTGCTCGACTTCACCGCCGAGCACCCGCAGTGCCGCTTCATCTTCAGCTCGTCGTGCACGGTCTACGGCCAGGCCTCTGTGCTGCCGGTGAGCGAGGACGCACCGGTGAAGCCGGCGGAGTCGCCGTACGGCAACACCAAGCAGGTCGGCGAGGAGATCCTGCGCGACGGCGCGCGCGCGCACGGCTACCGCGCGATCGCGCTGCGCTACTTCAACCCGATCGGCGCGCACCCGTCGGCGAAGATCGGCGAGCTGCCGCTCGGCGTGCCGCAGAACCTGGTGCCGTTCATCACGCAGAGTGCTTGCGGTCTGCGCGGCCCGCTGAAGGTGTTCGGCAACGACTATCCGACGCGCGACGGCACCTGCATCCGCGACTACATCCACGTCGTCGACGTGGCGCTGGCGCACATCTACGCGCTCGAACGGCTGCTCGCCGGCAAGGGCAGCGATCCGGTCGAGGTGTTCAACCTCGGCACCGGCACCGGTTCGACGGTGCTCGAGGTGCTCCACGCGTTCGAACGCGCCACCGGCGTCAAGCTGCAGTGGCAGTTCGCGGAGCGCCGCCCCGGCGACGTCATCGCCGCCTACGCCAACACCGAGAAGGCGAAGGCCGGGCTCGGCTGGCGCGCCGAGCGCTCGCTCGACCAGTGCATGGCCGACGCGTGGCGCTGGCAGCAGACGCTGCCGAAGAAGTGACCTCCCGCCGCGTTCGCGCGGCGCCCGACGACCCCGACCCATGCGCATCGCGATCCTCAGCTTCGAGTATCCGCCGGAGACCGGCTTCGGCGGCATCGGCACCTACGCCTACTACCAGGCTCGCGCGCTGGCCAAGCTCGGCCACGACGTGCACGTGTTCGCCGGCGCGACCAAGCCGGGTGTGTTCCACTCCGAGCACGAAGGCGTGAAGGTCACGCGCATCAAGCGCGACGGCTGCATCGACGGCATGCTCGAGAACGCGCGCAAGGCGCGGGCCTGGTGGTTCCAGAATCGCATCACCACGGCGGCGGACGCGTTCGAGGGCCTGTGCAAGGCGCACGCGAAGAAGCCGTTCGACTTCGTCGAGGCGCCCGAGTGCGGCGCCGACGCCGCGATCACCACGACGATGCTGAACGTGCCGACGGCGGTGCGCTTCCACTCACCGGCGCGGCTGATCATGAACATCTACGACACGCCGAAGATCGATCGCGTGTTGACCGCGTTCGCCGAGCAGCTGGCGATCAACCAGGCGGCGGTGTTGACCTCGTGCAGCCAGTTCCTGGCCGACGAGGTGCACGCGAAGATGGGCGAGCGCGACCCGATCCACGTGATCCCGAACGGCATCGACGTGCCGTTGTTCGATCGCGACGAAGGCATCGACGTGCACGCGAGGTTCGGCTTGCCGAAGGACAAGAAGCTGATCTTCTTCGCCAACCGCATGGAGGAGCGCAAGGGCATCCACATCGTGCAGAAGATGGTGGAGGGCACGCTCGCCAAGTACCAGGACATCGCCTTCGTCTTCGCCGGGCGCGACCTGTTCGGCTACATGGAGAAGCGCATCCTGCCCTGGGTGAAGGACAACCAGCTGCAGTCGCGCTTCTTCTACCTCGGCCAGCTGCAGCTGCCGGAGGTGCGCGCGTGCCTGAAGAAGAGCTCGATCTTCCTGATCCCGAGCCTGTGGGAGAACTGCCCCTACAGCTGCCTCGAGGCGATGACCGCCGGGCGCGCGATCGTGTCGTCGGACTGCGGCGGCATGCCGGAGCTGATCGAGCACGAGCGCACGGGCCTGCTGGCCAGGAACGGCGATCCGGCGGCGTTCGTCGCGGCGCTCGTGCGCATGATCGAGGACGACCGCCTGCGCGAGCGCTGCGGCGCCGCGGCGCGCGCCGAGGTCGAGAAGCGGCTCACCGACGTCGCCATCGGCAAGCGCAGCGTCGACCTCTACCAGGCCGTCCTGCAGAAGAAGCCGGTCGTCGCCGAACGCGCGACGCCGCCGAAGCCGGCCGGCGCCGACGCCGCCGCTGCGCGAGAGCTGGCCGACCTGCGGCAGAAGGTGGCACTGCTCGGCGCCGACCTCGAACGCACGCGTCAGGACCTGGCGATGGCGAAGGCGGCGCGGCCGAGCTGGAAGCAGGCGCTGCGCCAGGTGCTGACCGGCAAGCCGGCGAAGTGACGCGCGTTCAGCGCGCGGCGTACAGCGCGCGCACCGTCGGATAGCTCGCGGCGATGCTCGGCGGCGGCGTCGGCAGCAGCCGCGCGAACAACGACGGTTCGGCGGCCAGCCGTTCGATCGACGCCCGCAAGGCTGCCGCATCGCCGGCGCGGAACAGCAGGCCGTTCCGTTCGTGCTGCACGACCTCGGCGAGGCCGCCGAGGTCCGACGCGACCACCGGCACACCGGCCGCGAACGCCTCGAGCACGACGAACGGCGTGTTCTCGTACCAGGTGCTCGGCACCACCAGCGCGTCGATGCCCGCGAACACCCCGCCGGTGTCGGCTTCGCCGTAGGGGCCTGCGAACACGATGCGCGGGTCGTCGCCGGCGGCCGCGCGGCAGCGGGCGATGTAGTCGGCGAACATCGTCTCGTCGGCGTTGCCGTGGATCGACAGCGACACGTTCGCGCGGCTGTGGCGCACGGCCTCGATCGCCAGTTGCGGCGCCTTCCACGGCGACAGCACGCCGCAGAAGCCCAGCCGCAGCGGCGTGCGCGGCCGCGCCGTCGGGATCGGCACGATGCGCCCGTCGGCGAGGCCGTACGGCACGATCGCAACCCGTTCGCGCGGCAAGCCGTTCCTGGCGAACACGTCGGCGACGAAGCGCGACGGCGACACGACGGTGTCGGCTTCG
>CANGSN010000206.1 GCA_947455805.1 Planctomycetota bacterium | reverse complement strand
TCCGTGCGCTTCGCCGGCGCCGAAGCCTCGGGCCTCGGTCGCTGCTGCGGGCTCACCGCCTGGTACATGCTGACCGGCTTCCTGCAGCTGGCGATGGTGCCGGTGAACGACTTGTCGGTGACGCTGATGCTGCTGGCGAACACGACGATGGCGCTGTTCTGGGTCGGTGCGCTGTTCGCGTTGCCGCGCGTCAACGCGTTGATCGCGTTCGCCATCCAGCTCGGCTTCGTGGCTCTCGGCTATGGCGTGCTCGAACTGGTGACGGCGCTGCTCGGCTCGGTCGGCGTGCAGGTCTGATCCGGGAACCTCCCTTGGCGCGGAAATGCGCTGCCGCCGGCAGCAGGGAGGGCTTCGCCGGCGTCGACGGGACACAGGCGGGGTGTGTCGTGGGGCAGGCAGTCGATCGGGGACTTCCGGTCGCGAATCGCGCGCTCCAGGAAGCCGGAATGGTAGATGCCGACTCGAGGCTACGGTCGCCTCTCTCTCACGCACTCCATCCCTGGAAATGCGTGGCCTCGAGTCGGTATGGCGCAGATGACAACATCCATGCCAGCAACCGCGCGGTCGCCGCGGGCATCGTGGTGCGAGTGGATCTCGTGGCGATCGTAGCGGGCGCGTAACGACAGCCGCGGTTCGCAGCGTTGACGACGGTCGCGGCAACTCCTACAGCTCTGGCCATGACCGCCACGCATGTGCGCAACGTGACCGCCGCGACCTTCCAGAAGGAAGTCGTCGAGCTGTCGATGACGCGTCCTGTCCTGCTCGACTTCTGGGCTGCCTGGTGTGGACCGTGTCGGCAACTGGGGCCGGTGCTGGAGAAGCTGGCGGCGGAGTTCCAAGGCGGCTTCGAGCTCGGCAAGGTCGACTCCGATCGCGAACAGGACCTCGCCTATGCGTTTGGCGTGCAGGGCATTCCGTTCTGCGTGCTGGTCGACGGCGGGCGCCCGGTCGACGCCTTCCAGGGCGCGGTGCCGGAGAAAGAGATCCGCCAGTTCCTGCAGCGCAACGGCATCGAGCCGCTGGTGCTGCCCGAGCCCGAGCAGCCGCCCGCAGCCCCGCCGGTCGATCCGAACAGCCCGGCGGCGCGACTGCAGCGAGCGATCGCGGCAGCCAAGCTGGGTGACGTGCCGGCCCTGCAGGCGGCGCTGCAGGGGTTCCCCGAGGAGGAGTCGGGCTTCGACGATGCCCAGCGGCTGCTGGCGGGCAGCGACTGGCTGGCCGCGAACCTGTCGGCGCAGGGGCCGGCTGCCGAGAAGCAGCTGGTGGTCGCGCGGCAGGCGTTCCTCGCCGGCCGCCTCGAGCCGGCGATGGCGGCGATCCTCGAGTCGGTGGCGGCGGACAAGACGTTCCGCGGCGGCCTCGCGCGCAAGGCCATGCTGTTGTGCTTCCTGGTCGTCGGCGAGCAGGACGAGGCGATCGACGACTACCGCCGACGGCTCGCGACGCTGCTGTACTGAGTGTGCTCGCCCGCTGGGCGACCACGCTCAGCGATCCCTAGGACGCCGCAACGCGGGGCCCGTCCACCACGAGGTCGACGCAGCCAGCCCCGCTGCGTCGTCTCCTTGGAAGCCGTTCGCGCGCGCTGCCGTCAGCTGCTCAGTGGTTCGCGACGACGTGCATGCGCACGAGCTCGGCCAGCGAACGGGCGCGCGTCTTGCGCATGACGTTGGCGCGGTGCACTTCGACGGTCTTCGGGCTGAGGCCCAGGCGCGCGGCGACCTCCTTGTTGGCGGCACCGCGGACGATCTGCTCCATCACCTCGTTCTCGCGCGGCGTCAGCAGCTCGAACCGGTGCGCGACGTCCTCGCGCTCGCTGCCCGCCTGGCGGTTCTGGCGGTCGATCTCGATCGCGCGCTGCACGGTCTCGATCATCGTCTGCAGTTCGAACGGCTTCTCGAGGAAGTCGATGCTGCCGAGCTTGAGCGCGCGCACGGCCTCGGAGACGCGCGCCATGCCGCTCATGAACACGACCGGCAGGCGACAGTGCCGTTCCGAGAGCGCCTGCAGCAGTTCGATGCCACTGCGGTCGGGCAGGATCAGGTCGATGACGAGGCAGCCCGGGCGCGTCTCGTCGAGCCGGTCCAGCAGCTCGTGTCCCATGAGGAACGGCTGGCATTCGAAGCCGCCGATCGCCGCCATCTTGAGGAACAGGTTCTGGATCGACGGCTCGTCGTCGACGACGCGCACCAGCGGCTTCTGCACGACTTCGATGGTGTCGGCGCCAGCCAAGGCGCCGCGATTGCGTTGTCCCTGCATGCGATTCGCTCCTGATCGGGTTTCCTGGCCCGATGGGTTTTGCATCGGTCGAAACGTCGACAAGGCTTGAGCCGGTGTCATCGAGGTTGCTGCGATCGCGCGTCGCCCGGCGTCGGCCGCTGGCTCATTCCACCGCTGCCGCCCGCTGCAAGTTGGCCCGGGCAAGGGGCTCCAGTCGTTCGCCGAACGGCGTGAAGAACAGCCGTTCGCGCGCCAGCATGCCGCGAAAGAAGTGGCGGCGGCCGGCGCGGAAGTCGGCCTCCGGCACGTGCGCGAACTCGGCCCGGATGCGCTCGGTGTTGCGGGCGAACTCCGGCCACGGCAACGCCAGCGACATCAGGTCGAGGTCGAGCACGGCGGCGGCGCCGTCGACGGTCGGCTGGTGGAGTTTGGTGTCGAGCACGATGCGCTCGACCCGCTGCACCGAGGTCTCGGCCCAGCCGTTCGCGCGCAGCAGCCGGCCCGCCAGTTCGGCGCTGTCCTCTTCGTTCCGCTTGCTGCGGGGGTCGTAGATCGCGTCGTGGAACCAGATCGCCATCGTCTGCACGTCGTCGAGCGGGAACTCCCGGCCGGCGTGCAGCATGTGGGCGATGTGCTCGAGCGAGTGGTAATGACGGTGGGGTTCCAGGTAGAGCCGCGTCAGCGGGAGCAGCAGGTCCGATGCCATCGCCGGCAGCGTAGCCGCTGGCAGCGGCCGGCCCGACGGCCTGTCCGGCTCGCAGGTCGGGGCGCGGCCCTGGCGGCTGTCGCTGGGCTGCGCGGCTCGCTATCCTCTTCGCCCCCCGTGCACATCCCTCGCGTCACCATCGTCGGCAGGCCGAACGTCGGCAAGTCGAGCCTCTTCAACCGGCTCGTCGGCCGGCGCGTCGCCATCGTCGAACCGACGGCCGGCGTCACCCGCGACCGGGTCACGTCCATCGTCCGGCACGAGGGGCGCGCCTTCGAACTGGTCGACACCGGCGGTCTCGGCCTCGTCGACGAGGCGCTGTTGAAGGAGCACGTCGAGGCACAGATCGGCTACGCCCTCGAGACCGCCGACGTCGTGCTGTTCGTCGTCGACGGCAAGGAGGGACGGGTGCCCGCCGACGACATGGTCGCGCGCCGCCTGCGCCCGCTGAACAAGCCGACGCTGCTGGTCGCGAACAAGATCGAGTCGCACTTCGAAGAGCTCGCGGTTTCCGAGTGGCAGCGTCTCGGCTTCGGCGAGCCGATGGCGATCAGCGCCAAGGAAGGCTTCGGCACGCACGACCTGCTGGCCGCGGTGCTGGCTGCGTTGCCCGAGCGCACCGAGGCCGAGGACCAGGATCCCGAAGCCGGCGACGCGCTGCGCTTCGCGATCGTCGGCAAGCGCAACTCCGGCAAGTCAACGTTGGTCAACCAGCTCGCCGGCGAGGAGCGCGTGATCGTGTCCGAGCTGCCCGGCACGACGCGCGATTCCATCGACGTCGCCTTCGATTTCGACGGTCGCCGGCTGATCGCCATCGACACCGCCGGCGTGCGCAAGAAGAAGAGCCTCGAGCACGCGATCGAGCTGTTCGCGCACAATCGCAGCAACGACAGCATCCGCCGCTCGCACGTGTGCGTGCACATGTTCGACGTGCGCGAGCCGATCAGCCAGGTCGACAAGGCGTTGGCCGCCTACTGCGTCGAGCACCACAAACCGGTCGTGCTGGTCGGCAACAAGGTGGACCTCGCACCCGAGGTCGACCTGAAGAAGTGGGACGCCTACATCAAGCAGCAGCTGCCGGGCATCGACCACGCGCCGGTGGTGTTCATGTCGGCGAAGGAAGGCACCAACGTCGAAGGCATGCTCGACCTGCTGTTCGAGCTTCGCGAGCAGACGCGCATCGAGATGCCGACGGGCAAGCTGAACAAGGTGCTGCAGGGCGCGCGCGATCGCCTGTTGCCGTCGTCCGGCGGCGCCTTCCCGAAGCTGTTCTACGGCACCCAGGTCGGCAACGAACCGCTGTCGGTGCTGGTGTTCGTCAACGAGCCGCGGCTGTTCCGCGGCCAGTACGAGCGCTACCTGGCGCAGGTGCTGCGCGATTCGTTCGGTTGCCCCGAGGTGCCGATCCGCATCGCCTTCCGTCGGCGCGACAAGGTCGTGCTCGGCGAAGAGTAGGCGCCGCGGGCCGGCGACGGCGCCCGGCGTTCAGCGGCGCCAGAAGCTCGGCGTCAGCAGCGCGAACACGGTCAGCAGCTCGAGTCGGCCCAGCACCATCTGCAGCGAACCGACCGCCTTCGCCCAGTCGCGCAGCTCGCCGAATCCGCCGAAGGGGCCGATGTTCGGCGTTCCCGCCAGCGTGTCGGCGAGGCCTCCTGCGTGCAGCACCGTCGCCGCCGACGCCGGCTCGACCAGGGTCAGCGCCGGGCCGCAGTTGCCGACCATCGACGCGCTCATGCTCAGGGCTGCGGTGAAGTTCATGCGTTCGTCGCACGCCAGGAGCAGGGCGCCGCAGGCGACCGTCAGGAACCACAAGAGCACGATCGCCAGGATCGAGGAGATGACCGCCGCTGGCAGCACTTCGTTGTCCAGCTTGATGCGCTCGACGCTCTTCGGCCGCACGAAGTGGCGGATCGTGTAGGCGAGCAGCTTCAGGATCACCAGCAACCGCACCTGCTTGATGCCGCCGGCGGTCGATCCGCTGCAGCCGCCGAGGAACATCGCGCCGAACAGCAGCAGCAGCGCGAGGCCGGGCCATACCTGGAAGTCGGCGGTGGCGAAACCGGTCGAGGTCAGCACGCTGACGCCGTTGAACGCCGCCTGGCGCAGCGCCGAGCCGAACGGCAGGCCGGCGCGCACCAGCGACCAGGTCAGCAGCGCGACCAGCAGGCCCGTGGTCAGCGCATAGATACGGAACTCGCCGGTGCGGGCGAGCAGCAGCGGCCCGCGCCAGCCGGCGCGCCAGTTGGTGGCGATCGCCGCGAAGCTGGTGCCGGCGAGGAACATGAAGACCGTGAGCACGATCTCACCGCCGAGGCTGTGGAAGTCGGCGATCGAGCCGCGGGTCGAGTAGCCGCCGGTCGCCAGCGTCGCGAACGACTGGCACACCGCTTCGAACCAACCGAAGTCGCCGGTGGCGACCAGCAGCAGCGTGCAAGCGGCGGTGAGTCCGACGTAGATCGCGGCGATGAGGCGCGCCTTCTCGATCGCGCGAGGTTGGTAGGACTCCGAGCCGACACCGACCGATTCCGACGTCAGCAGGTTCTTGCCCGTCACGCCCATCGCCGGCAGCAGGGCGACGAACACCAGCACGATGCCGATGCCGCCGATCCACTGCAGCAGTGCGCGCCACAGCAGCAGGCTGTCGGGCGTGCCGACGATCGCCGGGTTGCTGCCGCTGCCGAGCATCGTGGCCCCGGTCGTCGTCAGTCCACTCACCGTCTCGAACACCGCATCGAACGGATTGGGCAGCAACCCGGACCACTGCAGCGGGATCGCTCCGAGCATGCTGGCCAGCAGCCACGACAGCCCGGCGACTGCGATCGCCTCCTTGCGGAACACCTGGCCGCGGTCGCGGCGCCCGGCGAGCCACAGCAGCGTGGCGACGGCGCCGCCGATGGCGACGCTGCCGCCGAAGCCCGCGATCGGCTGCAGGGTCGCATGCGGAGGCTCCAGAAGTGCGAAGGCGAGGCATGGCAACTGCGCCAGCGTGAAGAACGCGGCGAAGCCGGCCATCAGGCGCGCGATCTGCGCGAGGTTCATGGGCGCTCGTTGTCGCGCGGAGCTGCGGCCGGCGCAACGCCGAAGCAGGGTGCCTCGGGATCGACGTCGAGTGCCATGGCCGCCGCCCGGCGCCCCAATTCCGGCGCGAACTTGAAGGCATGGCCGCTGCACGCCGCCACGCGCACGACCGACGGCAGCGTGCGACTGTGGGCGACGACCAGCTGGTGGGCGGGCAGCATGGTGTAGAGGCACGGCTCGCTGCGGCGCAGGCCGCGGACCGGCGCCGCGAAGCGTTCGCGCGCGAG
>CANGSN010000205.1 GCA_947455805.1 Planctomycetota bacterium | reverse complement strand
GACGGGCCGGCGGCGATGGAACGCGAAGGCCGCGTCGTGCGCATCGGGCCGTCGATCGAACGCGGCGACCGCACGCAGCTGGTCGAGGCCGAGGTCGGCAACCAGGACGGCGCGCTGGTCGTCGGCGCGTTCTGCCGCGCGCGCATCGTCACGGCACCGGCCCAGCCGGTGCTCGCGGTCGACAAGCGCTCGGTGGTCAGCTTCGCCGGCGTCGACCGTGTGTTCGTCGTCGAGCCGCGCAGCAAGACCGACCCGACGCCGGTCGCCAAGGGCCGCATCGTCGAGCTCGGCCGCACGATCGCCGGGAAGGCCGGGCCCGAACAGTTCGAAGTGCTGCGCGGCATCGCCGCCGGCGACCGCATCGTCGCCGACGCCACCGGCCTCGCGCCCGAGACGCCGGTGCAGGTGGGGAACTGATGCGCGGCCTCGCCGACGTCTGCATCCACCGGCCGGTGTTCGCGACGATGCTGATCCTGGCGATCGTGGTCGCCGGCGCCGTCGGCTTCCACTTCCTGGCCGTCGACCGCTATCCGGCCTACGACCTGCCGAACGTCACCGTGCGCACCGAGCTGCCGGGCGGTGCGCCGGAGGAGGTCGAGGTCGCGGTGACCTACCCGATCGAGGAGGCGGTCAACACCGTCGAGGGCATCCGCGAGCTGCGTTCGATCTCCGGATCCGGCACGTCGCTGGTGTTCGTCACCTTCGAGCTCGGCCGCGACATCGAGACCGCGGCGCAGGACGTGCGCGACCGCGTGGCGCAGGTCGTGCGGCGTCTGCCGGAGGGCGTCGAGCCGCCGGTGATCAGCAAGTTCGACAGCGACAGCGGTGCTTCGATGACGCTGGCGCTGGCCGGCGACCGGCCGCTGCGCGAACTGACCGAGATCGCCGACAAGCGGGTCAAGCGCGTGCTCGAGCGCAGCCGCGGCGTCGGCGAGGTGCGCATCGTCGGCGGCCTGCAACGCACCATCAACGTGCAGGTCGACGCCGACCGCCTCGCCGCCTACGGCCTGCCGGTGTCGACCGTCGGCGACGCGATCCGCGCGCAGAACGTCGACCAGCCCGGCGGCAACGTCACCGACGACAAGCGCGAACGCACGCTGCGCACGATGGGGCGTGTGCTCGATCCGGACGCGTTCGTCGACCTGACGATCGCCCGCCGCAACGGTGTACCGATCCACCTCGGCGACGTCGCCACCGTCGAGGACGGCACCGAGGAGCCGCGTTCGCTGGCGCGCCTCGACGGCGTGCCGACGGTCGTGCTCGAGATCCGCCGCCAGTCGGGCGCCAACACCGTCGCCGTCATCGATGGCGTGCGCGAGGCGCTCGCGAGCCTGCAGGCGCAGTTGCCGGCGGACCTGCGGCTCGAGGTGGTGCGCGACCAGTCGCGCTACATCCGCGCGGCGCTGCACGAGATCGAGTTCCACCTGGTGGTGGGCTCGGTGCTGGCGGCGCTGGTGGTGCTGTGGTTCCTGCGCAGCTGGCGGGCGACGCTGATCGCCGGCATCGCCATCCCGGTGTCGGTGGTGGCGACGTTCGGCGTCATGTGGACGCTCGGCTTCACGCTGAACGGCGTCACCATGCTGGCGCTGGTGCTGATGGTCGGCGTCGTCATCGACGACGCCATCGTCGTGCTCGAGAACGTGCAGCGCTGGGCCGACGAGAAGGGCTTGTCGCCGTTCGACGCGGCGAAGGGGGCGGTCGGCGAGATCGCGCTGGCGGTGCTGGCGACGACGCTGAGCCTGGTCGTGATCTTCGTGCCGGTGTCGTTCCTCGGCAGCATCACCGGTCGCTTCCTCTACCAGTTCGGCATCACCGCCGCGGTGGCGGTGCTGCTGAGCTTGTTCGTGTCGTTCACGCTGACGCCGGCGATGTGCGCGCGCCTCGTGCGGCCGGCCGCCGGCCACGGCGGCACGCGCACGACGCTGTCCGAACGACTCTACCTCGGCCTCTTGCGCTGGTGCCTGCGCTGGCCGTGGGCGGTGGTCCTGGTCGCCGCACTGGTGTTCGCGGCGACGGTGCCGCTGGCGCGCGAGATCCGCCAGGACTTCGTGCCGAGCGACGTCGACGAAGGCGAGTTCGAGATCGACGTCAACGGCCCCGACGACGTCAGCCTGCCGGCGATGGACCAGGTGATGGCCCGCATCGAGGCCGAGCTGAAGCAGCTGCCGCAGGTGCGCACGGCGTTGACCCAGGTCGGCGGTGGCTTCCTCAGCGGCCTGTCGAACGGCAGCGTCTACGTACGCATCCCGACGCACGACAAACGGCGCTTCTCGCTCGGCCGCTTGTGGTCGTCGTTGCTCGCCGGCGAGCCGCTGGCGGCGTTCCGCGGCAACTACACGCAGCGCGAGGTCATGGACGAGATCTCGCGGCGGCTGCGGGGGCTGCCCGACGTGCGCGTGTCGGTGCGCAACCAGCGCAGCATCAACCTCGGCGGCGGCCCGTTCCCGCTCGACTTCGCGATCCGCGGCCCCGACCTGCCGACGCTCGCCGAGGCGATCGAACAGCTGCGCCAAGACGCGATGAAGCTCGGCACGATGGACGGCCTGAACACGACGCTGCGCCTGCGGCGGCCGGAGTTGCGCGCCGTCGTCGACCGGCCGCGTGCGGCCGAGCTCGGCGTGCAGACGCAGGACATCGGCAGTGCGTTGCGCCTGCTCGTCGGCGGCGCCACCGAGGTCTCGCGCTTCCGCGACCCGAAGCTCGACGAGGAGTACGACGTGCGCCTGCGGCTGCGCGAACAGGACCGCGATCGCGTCGAGCGCCTCGGCGACTTGCTGGTCGGGCGTTCCGGCGGCGACACCGTGCGGCTCGACAACCTGGTGCGCATCGAGTCGACGATCACCTCGTCGCGCATCGACCGCATGGACCGGCAGCGGCAGGCCAACCTGCGCGGGCAACCGGGCTCGGGCCAGGCGCTCGGCGACTGCGTAGCGCAGCTGCGCGAACTGGCGGCGACGATGCAGCTGCCGGCCGAGTACACGACCGCGGTGTCGGGCAGCGCGCGCGAGCTGGAGAAGGTCGGCGGCGAGTTCCTGTTCGCGCTGCTGCTGGCGGTGGCGTTCATGTACATGATCCTCGCCGCGCAGTTCGAGAGCCTGACGCAGCCGGCGATCATCCTGCTGGCGATCCCGGTGGCGGCGCCGTTCGCGCTGCTGTCGCTGCTGGCGACCGGGCAGACGCTGAACCTCTACTCGGCGCTCGGCATCCTGGTGCTGTTCGGGATGGTCAAGAAGAACGCCATCCTGCAGGTCGACCACACGAACCACCTGCTGGCGGCCGGCATGGCTCCCTACGACGCGGTGCTGCAGGGCAGCCGCGACCGCCTGCGGCCGATCCTGATGACGACGCTGGCGTTCGTCGCCGGCATGCTGCCGCTCGCGGTCGGCGCTGGGCCCGGCGCCGAAGAACGCAAGGCGATCGCGGTCGTCGTCATCGGCGGGCAGACGCTGTGCCTCGGGCTCAGCCTGGTGCTGACGCCGGTGGCGCAGCTGCTGGTGCTGCGCGCGCAGTCGCGCTGGCGAGAGGGGCGGGGGGCTCCATCTACGAGCGAGCCGAACCAGGCGACGCCGCAGCGGGGCTGAGGGTGTCGCTCGCGCCGTGGATGGATCCCGCGTTGCGGCGTCATGGCAAGCCGTGAGCCTGGTCGCCCAGCGGGCGAGCAGGCTCAAATCGACTCGGCTTCGAGCGCGAAGGGGTGCTTCAGCCAGTGGTGCACACGCTGGTCCGCCGCGTAGAGGCGGAACTCGCGGTGCAGGCTGTCCAGCTCGTCGGCGGACAGCAGCCGCCGCGCCAGCGGGAACAGGATCTGGTTCTCCTTCAGCACGTGCGCGCGCACCAAGTCGAGGTAGCTGCCACTGGTGGCGGTCAGGCGGGCGCGGTCGCGGGCGACCATCGCCTGTTCGATGCGCGTGCGCCAGAACTGGCTGCGCAGGTGCTCGTCGCGCAGCACCGCGGTCGGGCCGGAGCCCGGCGACAGGCCGGCGCGTTCGAGTGCTGGGAACAGCAACTGCTCCTCCTTGTGGTGGTGCAGGTTGCTGTCGAACTCGTCGCAGAAGTGCAGCAGGTCGCGCCAGAACGACTCGCGCAGCGGCGCGCCGTTCTCGACGCGGCGGCTCTCGCGTTCGACCTCGTCGAGCACGCGCAGGATCGTCCGGTGCTCGCCCAGCAGGACGTCGATCGGTCCGTCCGTCGTGGTCCAGTCGAAGGCACCCGCGTCCATTGGCGGGGGAATCTAGCTCGCGCCGCGGGCGGGTCAGGTCAGCCGTAGGGCGCAGGGCCGGGCGATCGTTGGCGCAGGAAATGCCGGGCTGCCGGTTCGCGGCCCGGTGGCACGGTCCGTAGAGTGCGCGACCCCCGAAACGCACGATGACACAGACCCTCGATCGGGCCGCGACGACGCGGCGTTCTCCCTTCGGTGCGGCGGCGACGGCGCTGCTGGCCCTGGCCTTCGCCGCGGAAACCGGTGTCGCCCAGGAGCGCAAGGAACTCGGCCGCATGTGGACGTTCGAGGCGGCGCCGGTCGGCTGGTTCCAGCAGGCCTACGACTGGCAACCGAGCCAGGAGTGGCTCGACCACGCGCGCCTCAGCTCGCTGCGCTTTGGCCGGAAGTCGAAGGACGCGCCCGGTGGCTTCGCCTTCTTCTGCTCGGCGTCGTTCGTCAGCCCGCACGGCCTGATCATGACGAACCACCACTGCTCGCGCGACGCGATGGCGGAGGTGCAGGGCAAGGCCGACTGGCTGAAGGACGGCTTCTACGCCGGCGCCTACGAGAACGAGGTCAAGCTGCCGGGCTACGTGATGACGCAGCTGGTGCGCCAGCAGGACGTGACCAAGGTGGTCAACGAGCTCGGCCAGGAGGCGGTGCTGAAGCAGGCGCAGGAGCAGGACCCAGCACACACGCACCAGGTCATCGCGCTCTACCAGGGCGGCAACTACCAGCTCTACAGCTTCGAACTGTTCGACGACATCCGCCTCGTCTGTGCGCCGCACGGCCAGAGTGCCCACTTCGGCGGCGATCCGGACAACTTCTGCTATCCGCGCTGGGGCCTCGACTTCACGTTCCTGCGCGCGTGGAAGGACGGCAAGCCGGTCGACAGCAAGGCGCACCACTTCGCGTGGCGCACCGAAGGCGCCAAGGAAGGCGACCTGGTGTTCGTCACCGGCAACCCCGGCCGCACCGGCCGCCTGCAGACGTTGGCGCAGTGCGAGTTCCTGCGCGACCACTTCTACCCGCAGCAGCTGCAGCGCATCCACGGCATGCTCGACGGCATGTACAAGCAGGCGAAGGAGAGCGCCGAGAAGGAGAAGGAGCTGCGTCCGCGCATCCTCGGCATCGAGAACCAGCGCAAGGCGTTCCAAGGCTACCTCGACGGCCTGAAGAACCCGCGCATCATGGCGATCAAGCAGAAGGCCGAGGCCGAGCTGCGCGCCGCGGTGGCGAAGAACGAGGAACTGCAGACGAAGTACGGCGACGCGTGGGACCAGATCGCGCAACTGCAGCAGAAGAAGGTCGAAGCCGCCGGCGACCGCCAGAAGATGATGAAGCTCCAGCAGGAGGAGCAGGCGCAGCAGAAGCGCATCGGCGAGGCCTGCTTCGCCGTCTACGGCACGTCGATCCCGCCGGACGCGACGATGTCGCTGCGCATCAGCGACGGCCTGGTCAAGGGCTACGCGATGAACGGCACGCTGGCGCCCTACTTCACGACGCTCTACGGCCTGTTCGCGCGGCACCACGAGTTCGCCGGCGCGCACCCGTTCGACCTGCCGCAGGCGTGGCTCGACAAGGAGAAGGAGCTCGACCTGAAGACGCCGTTCAACTTCGTCGCCACCTGCGACATCATCGGCGGCAACTCGGGCTCGCCGATGATCGACAAGGACCAGCGCATCGTCGGCCTGATCTTCGACGGCAACATCGAGATGCTGGGCAACAACTACGTGTTCGACGACGAGGTCTCGCGCACGGTGTCCGTGCACCCGGCGATCATCATCGAGTCGCTGCGCAAGATCTACGCGGCCGGCAAGCTCGCCGACGAGCTCGAGCAGAAGGCCGCGGCGGGCAAGTGACCGCCGGCTGATGGCGGCTGATGGCGGCGGTCGCGCGCGCGGCGCACTGGCTCAGCCGTCGACCAGCAGCCGCAGCCCGGTGGCCTGGAAGCGCGTGTCCGCCGGCCAGAAGTTGCGGTAGCCGCGGCGCGCCTGGCTGCGCGGCGTCGCGAACGAGCCGCCGCGCAGCACGCT
>CANGSN010000204.1 GCA_947455805.1 Planctomycetota bacterium | reverse complement strand
TGTCCTCGTCGGTGCGGTCGTCGCCGACGACCAGTGCTGGCACCGGCCGCGCCCAGGCGCCGAGCGCGCGCGCGACCGCCTGGCCCTTGTGCACGCTCTGCGGACGGATCTCGAGCACGCGGTTGCCCTCGACGACGGTCGCCGCGAGGTTGCTCAGCAGCTCGAGCAGGTGCAGGCGCAGCTCCTTGACGACGGTCGCCGCGTAGGCCGGATCGACCTGACGGAAGTGCCAGCCGACCGACTGTTCCTTCACCTCGACGTGCGAACCGGGCACGTGCCGCGCGACGCGTTCGAGCAGCGCCTGCACGCGGTCGCGCCACTCCGGTTGGCTCGGTGAAGCGCTGGCCCACGCCGTTTCGCCGCGCAGCCGCCAGGCGAAGCCGTGCTCGGCGTGCAGTCCGATTGGCAGGGCACCGAAGTGGCGTTCGAGGAACGCGCGCGGTCGCCCGCTGACCAGGTGCACGTCGACGTCGGCGGCGTGCGCCAGCTTGTCGAGCAGCGACACCAGGGCCGGATCCGGCACGGCGAGCTCGGGCCGCGCCGCGAACGACACCAGCGAGCCGTCGTAGTCGAGCAGCACGCACAGCGGGCCGTTGGCGCGCGCCGCCGCCAGTGCCTGCACCGCCGCCGCGTAGTCGCCGGGCTCGCTGGCCGTCGCCGGTGCCGGCGCCTGCAGTTCGCCGAGGAACGTGCGCACCCAGCCGTGCACGTCGTGCTGCGTCACCGCTTCGCGCAGCGAGGCCATGCGCCGCCGCCGTTCGTCCTCGGGCATCAGGATCGCACGTTCGATCGCCGCCGCGCCGCCGTCGAGGTCGTAGGGGTTGAACATGATCGCGTCGCCGAGCTCGGCGGCGACGCCGGCGAACTCGCTGAGCACCAGCGTGCTGTCGCCGTCGGTGCGGGTGGCGACGAACTCCTTGGCGACGAGGTTCAGGCCGTCGCGCAGCGGCGTCACCAGCATCACGTCGGCGGCGAGGTAGAGCGCGGCGACGCCGCGGCTGTCGAGGCCGCGGTTCATGTAGCGGATCGGCGTGTGGCCCGGCGTGCCGAAGCGGCCGTTGATACGGCCGACGAGCTCGTCGACCGAGCGCTTGAACGAGCGATACTCGTTCACCTCGCCGCGCGAGGTCACCGCGACCTGCACCAGCTGCACCGGCGGATCGTCTGGCTGGCGCCGCTCGAGCAGGCGCTCGAACGCCAGCAGACGGCGCGGAATGCCCTTCGTGTAGTCGAGGCGGTCGATGCCGAGCACGAGCTTGCCGCCGCCGCGTTCCTGGCGCAGCTGCGCGGCTTCGACCTGCAGCGCCGGATCGGCGGCGAGCCCTTCGAAGTGGGCGACGTCGATGCCCATCGGCAGCGCCGTCAGCCGCACGTCGCGGCCGTCGACGGCGACGCGGTCGACCTCGACCTCGAGGCCGAGCAGGCGCAGCAGCGAGGCGGCGAAGTGGCGCAGGTAGGCGAGCGTGTGGAAGCCGATCAGGTCGGCGCCGAGCAGCCCGCGCAGCAGCTCCTCGCGCCACGGCAGCACGCGGAACACCTCCGACGACGGGAAGGGGATGTGCAGGAAGAAACCGATGCGTGCCTGTGGCAGTCGCTCGCGCAGCATGCGCGGCAGCAGCATCAGGTGGAAATCGTGCACCCAGATCACGTCGCCCGGCCGCCACTGCGCAGCGATCGCGTCGGCGAACCTGGCGTTGACCGCGCGGAAGACGGTCCAGTCCGGCGTCTCGAGCGGCAGGCGTTCGAGCATGTAGTGGCACACCGGCCAAAGCACGCCATTGGCGACGGCGTTGTAGTAGCCGTCGACCTCGTCGGCGCTGAGTTCGATCGGCACGAAGCGTCGGGCCCGCAGTGCCGCCAGCGCCTCCGTGCGCACCGCGGCCTTCAGGCCGTGCAGCGAGCCGGGCCAGCCGAACCACAGCCCTTCGCCCTGTTCGTGCGGGCCGCGCAGGCCGGTGGCGAGGCCGCCGGCGCTGGGCTCCACGCGAACGACCCCGCCGCTCGTGTGCAGCGTCAGCGGCAGCCGGTTGGCGACGATCAGCAGGCGACCGCTCATGCCCACGCCCTCACTTCGCCGTCGCGCGCGGCCAGCAGGTTGCCGATCGTCGTGGCGGCGTTGATCAGGCCGACGTGGGTGTAGGCCTGCGGGAAGTTGCCGAGAAGCTCGCCGGTCGTCGGCTCGACGTCCTCGCTGAACAGGCCGAGCGGATTGCAGTGCGCGACCATGCGGTCGAACACGGCGACGGCGTCGTCGAGCCGGCCCGACAGCGCCAGTGCCTCGGCCCACCAGAAGCTGCAGATGGTGAAGGCGCTGGTCGTCTCACCGAAGTCGTCGGCGTTCTTGTAGCGCAGCATGAAGCCGCGCTCGACCAGCCGCTCCTCGTAGGCGCGCAGCGTGTTGGTGAAGCGCTCGTCGCGCGCGTCGATCAGTCCGATCGACGGCAGCAGCAGGTTCGATGCGTCGGGGTTCTGGCCGTCGAGCGCCTGGGTGAAGAAGCCGAGGGACTGGCTGTAGCCGCGGGTCAGCACCTCGTCGCGCTCGCGCGCGGCGATCGCCTCGCGCACCAGCCGTTCGATCAGCGGCATCACCGCCGGGCCTTCGTCGTGCACCAGCCGCGGGTCCGACAGCAGTGACTCGAGGCTCAGCAGCAGTTCGCCCATCAGGTCGTTTTGCTGCTGGTGCCACGCGGCGTTGCCGATGCGAACGTGGCCGTTGCCGCGGTAGCCGGCGAGGTGTGGCAGGAACTGCTCGTGCAGTTCGCGGCGGCCGTCGAGGCCGTAGACCGGCTGCAGCGGACCCGACTCGGCGACGTCGCGCAGGAAGCGCAGGAACGCCTCGCCCTCGGCGAGATGGCTCAGTCGGCGCAGCGACTCGACGACGAACGCGGCGTCGCGCAGCCAGCAGTAGCGGTAGTCCCAGGTGCGCTGCGTGCCCATCGCTTCCGGCAGGCTGGTCGTCGTCGCCGCGATGATCGCGCCGGTGTCGAGGTGCGCGTGCAGCTTCAGGCACAAGGCCGAGCGCAGCACGTGCTGCTGGCGGAACGGTGGCAAGGCGCAGCTGCGGACCCACGCCCGCCAGCCGGCGAGCGTCTGTTCGAGCTGGCGCTGCACGCCGGCGAGATCGGGTGGTCGATCGCGTTCGCCCAGCGTCAGCACCATCCACACCGGCTCCTGCAGGACGAACGGCTGGCCGGCGAGCACGAACGGCACCGGTGCGTTGGTGGCGAGGCGCAGGCGGTGTGGGCCGCCGATCACGTCGATGCCGCCGTCGTGCGGCAGCAGCGAGACGTTGGCGCGGCCGTAGTCGGGGCGCGGGTCGAAGTGCACACGCAGTCGCGGCGAACCGCGCAGCGGGCGCACCAGACGCACCAGTTCGTACGGCGCGTGCACGTCCAGGCCCTGCGGGATGCGCGGCGCGAAGTCGACGACCTCCCAGGCGGCATCGCCGTCGTGGAAGGTGCCGATCAGTATGTTCGTGTTGCGCGCATAGGCCAGCTCGCCGCGCAGGCGGCCGTTCGGTCCGTCGATGCGCCAGGTGCCGCCGCGTTCCTGGTCCAGCAGGCTGCCGAACACCGACGGCGAGTCCCACTGCGGCAGGCACAGCCAGTCGACGGCGCTGTCGGGGCCGACGAGGGCGAGCACGCGGCCGTTGCCGATCGCGCCGTGGTCGAGTCGTTGCGGATGGGTGGACGTCATGCAGTGCCTCGCGGGGTGGGTCACTCCGGCGGTCGGCGCAGGATCTGCGCGTAGCACCAGGTGACGAGGGTCAGGACGGCGGCGAGCGACAGGGTCATGAAGACCCAACCGGCGGCGTTCATGGGCGGATCCATTCGGAGTCGAACGAATCCACGCCGCGGCCATCCGTGGCGAAGCCAGGGACGGAGCGGTGCGCAGGTCCGTGCGACGGACAGTGCGCTGGCGGCCCGACCAGCGCCTTGGACCTGCGGCACCACGCGGTGCGGCACCCTTGCAGACTTGGTGTGGTCCTTCTCTTTCGCGGCAGGGGGTCTGCGCGGTCGGCGATTTCTCGGCCTCCCTGCGAAGTTCTTCGGTCGTCGGCTGCGGCCGCGCGTTGGTCGACGGCGCCCACGAACTCCGGATCTGCGTGGTCTCGTTGCCGTCGGTCTTCGGCGTCCGCGTGCGGCGAGGGCGCGTTCACGCGTCGTCGCGCTTGCTTGTGCCGCGGCGGTGCCGAACATGCGCCGATGCTCACGATCGGTTCGCCTGCTCCCGCGTTCACCCTCCCCGACCAGGACGGCAAGGCCGTCGCGCTGAAGGACCTGCGCGGTCGCTGGGTCGTTCTCTACTTCTATCCGAAGGACGACACGCCCGGCTGCACGGTCGAGGCCTGCGAGTTCACCGCCGCCCTGCCGGCGTTCCACGGCCTCGACGCGGAAGTGTTCGGCTGCAGCGCCGACGGCGCCGCCGCGCACACCAAGTTCGTCGCCAAGTACAAGCTCGGCATCCGGCTGCTGACCGACGCCGATCGCTCGGTGATGAAGACCTACGGCGCGTTCGGCAGCAAGCTGATGTACGGCAAGAAGGTCGAGGGCGTGATCCGGTCGACGGTGCTGATCGCGCCGGACGGCACGGTCGCGCACCACTGGGCGACGGTGAAGGCCGCGGGCCACGCCGAGCAGGTGCGCAGCAAGCTGGCGGAGCTGCAGGGTGGTGGGGCCGCGGCTGCGGCGCCGGCGAAGGCGGCGAAGAAGCCGGCCGCCAAGAAGCCGGCCGCGAAGTCGGTGAAGGCGGCGGCGAAGAAGCCGGTCGCTGCGAAGAAGCCTGCCAAGCCCGCGAAGAAGGCGGCGAAGAAGGCGAAGGCCGCGAAGAAGTGATCGGCGCGGCGGCGGCGCTGCATCGCCGCAGACCTTTCGCTACCGTCTGCGGTCCGATGTCGTCCGCCCACCGCTCCGTCTCGTCCGGCAAGAACCCCGCGATCCAACGCTTCCGCGATGCGGCCAGCGGGGACCTGCCCGACCTCATGCTGGCGGAGGGTGTGCGCCTCGTCGCCGAGGCGCTCGACGCCGGGCTCGACGTGGTCGAAGCGGCGGTGTCGCCGCGGCTCACCGACGCGGCGCTGAAGAGCCGCCTGCAGGAACGCGCGCGCACGTTCCTCGACTGCAGCGACGACGTACTGGCGCGCCTCAGCGCACTCGACACGCCGCAGGGCGTCGCCGTGCTGCTGCAGCGGCCGCGGCTCGAGGAGCGCGCGCTGCTCGGCACCTCGCTGGTGCCCATGGTCGTGGTCGCCGCCGGCGTGCGCGATCCGGGCAACCTTGGCTCGCTGCTGCGCACCGCCGAAGCCGCTGGCGCCACCGGCGTGCTCAGCATGAAGGGCGGCGCCGATCCGTTCCGCGACAAGGCCGTGCGCGGCTCGATGGGTTCGATCTTCCGCCTGCCGGTGCTGCACGGCCTCGACGCGGCGGCGATCGTCGCGTTCTGCCAGCGCCATCGCCTGCAGCTGGTCGTCGCCGACGGCGGCGGCGAACGGGCGCACACGCAGGTCGACCTGAAGAAGCCGATGGCGCTGGTGGTCGGTGCCGAGGCCGCGGGCGTGCCGGACGAACTGCTCGTCGCCGCCAGCGTGCGAACCCGCATCCCGCTGCAGGCGCCGGTCGAGAGCCTGAACGTGGCGGTAGCCGCCGGCGTGCTGCTGTTCGAGGCCAAGCGGCAGCGGAGCGGTGCGTGAGTCTGTTCCGCGACCTGCCGGAGGACGCGCCGCCGAACCCGAAGAAGGCCCCGCTGCCGCCGCTCGCCGAGCGCATGCGGCCGCGCACGCTCGAGGAGTACCTCGGCCAGGAGACGGTCGTCGGCGCCGGCCGTGCCCTGCGCGCGGCGATCGAGAAGGGCGTCGCCGGCTCGCTGCTGCTGTGGGGGCCACCGGGCGTCGGCAAGACGACGCTGGCGCTGTTGATCGCGCGGCACGCGAACCTGCACTTCCAGCCGTTCTCGGCGGTGCTCGGCGGCGTCGCGCAGGTGCGCGAAGCGGTCGCCGAAGCAGGCGTGCGGCGGCAGCAGGACGGGCGCGGCACGCTGTTGTTCGTCGACGAGATCCACCGCTTCAACAAGGCGCAGCAGGACGCGTTCCTGCCGCACGTCGAACGCGGCGACCTGGTGCTGGTCGGCGCCACCACCGAGAACCCGTCGTTCGCGGTCACCGGCGCCTTGCTGTCGCGCTGCCGCGTGGTGCCGCTGCAGCCGCTGCCGGCGCCGGCGGTCGGCGGGCTGGTGCGCCGCGCGCTCGTCGACGAGGAACGC
>CANGSN010000203.1 GCA_947455805.1 Planctomycetota bacterium | reverse complement strand
TCTTCGGCACCAACCTCGGCCTCGGCGACGACGCCGTGGCGTTGGCCCAGCCGCTCGGGTTCCCGTTCCCGGTGCCCGGCGGCACGACGACGACGACGATCGGGGTCAGCAGCAACGGGTTCGTGTGGCTCGACAACAGCTTCGACTCCGGATGCTGCGACGGCAACGAGGTGAAGTTCCTGTCGCGCGGCCCGCGCATCGCGGCGCTGTGGGCCGACTTCGACCCGAGTGCGTCGGGCGCGGTGTGGTTCAACACGTTTCCGGCCGCAGGCACGCTGCCGGCGCGCGCGGTGATCACGTGGGACCAGGTGCCGCTGTTCCAATCGGGCCAGCCGATGACGTTCCAGCTGCAGCTGTTCGCCGATGGCTCGGTGCTGATGTATTTCGATCCGAACACGCAGTTCTTCGCCAATTCGCCGCTGACCGGCATCACCTCGGGCAACGGCGCCGTCTCGAACCTCATCGACATCCTCGCTACGTCGGGTTCGCCGCACGACAGTGGCGTCCTGCCTTCGGCGTACGACATCAACTTCGGCTTCTTCGACCTGTCCGGCGCTGCCTGGACCTTCGTACGCAACGGTCAGGGCGGCTACATCGTCACGGCGTCCGGCAACTGCACGTTCGCGTCGGCGATGCCGTTCGGTATCGGCTGCCCGAAGCCGGCGACCTCCTACGAGCTGTTCCAGTTGCCGTCTGGGATCGACTTGTCGAACGTCGCGCTGGAGTTCCTGCCGAACGGCTCCGGCGGCTACGTGTGCACGCAGCTGCCCGGCTTCTTCACCGGCTTCGCCAACGGGTTGGCACTCGGCGACGACGACATCGCCTCCGCCCTGGCGTTGCCGTTCACATTCAACTACCCGGGTGGCAGCACCAACGCGATCGATGTCTCGAGCAACGGCTTCGTCTGGTTGCAGCCGCAGGGTGTGTTCGGCAACTCGCGCTGCTGCAGCGGCGACGAGAACGCCTTCGTCAGCGACCCGGCCAGCATCGCCGTGCTGTGGCAGGACCTGTATCCGCCGGGCGCCCAGGGCGGCGGCGGCGTGTTCTTCGACGTCGTCGGCACCACCGAGGTGCACATCACGTGGTCGGACGTGCCCGAGTTCTTCAACCAGGGCAGCAACACCTGCCAGATCACGCTGCGCTCCGACGGCTCGTTCCGTCTGTCGTACGGCGCCGTCGCCAACGTCACGCACGACGTGCTGGTGGGCTTCTCGCAAGGCAACGGAACGACGGCCCCCGGTTCGATCGACTTCAGCCAGGGCACGTTCACGACCGGCCCGGGCGGCACGCCGCTGCGCCTGGCACCGCAGGTCAACTCGCGGCCGCGCATCGGAACGACGTTCACGATGCAAGTCGACCAGATCACCCAGGGGTCGGCGCTCGGCGTCATGGTGTTCGGCCTGAGCACCATCCCAGGTGGCCTCGACCTGACGTTCCTCGGCATGGGCGGCTGCTCGCTCTACGCGACGCTCGATACCTTGGTGCCGTTCGCGCTGACCGGCTCGCCGACGTCGTACGCGTTCCCTATCGCGAACTCGTCGGCGCTGATCGGCGTCAGTTTCGCCGCGCAGGCTGCGACGCTGACACCGGCTGCGACGCCGCTGAACCTGCTTTCGTCGAACGGCCTGCGGGTGACGCTCGGCTATTGATCTCGGCGAGGGAACGGGCGTCGTCCGTCCCCCGCGGCGCGCTTGGCGATCCGCGGGAGCCCGCTGTCGTTCCGACGACGGCCGGTGACGAGGTGGGGAATGCGAGGATCCGACATGGCGCCATGTCGTGGGCGTTGTCGTGGGGGTGCTCGCTACGCTGGGACGCGTCCGGAGGTCCAACCTTGTCGTTCCATGCTCGCCACTGCGTCCGCGCCTCGGCGCTGTTCCTGTCGTTCGTCCTGCTCGCCGCGTGCGCGTCGTCGCGACCGATGAAGCCGCCGCCGGTGCAATGGGCGCTGGCCATCCACGGCGGGGCCGGCGTGTTGTCGCGCAACACGCCGCCGGAGAAGGTCAAGGAGTTCGAGGACGCGCTGGCGCGCGCGCTGCAACTCGGCCGCGACCGGCTGGCCGCCGGCGACAGCGCGCTCGACGTCTGCGAAGCGGTCGTGCGCGTGCTCGAGGACGACCCGCACTTCAACGCCGGCAAGGGCGCCGTGTTCAACGAGAAGGGCGAGCACGAGCTCGACGCGTCGATCATGGACGGTCCGACGCTGCAGTGTGGTGCGGTCGCCGGCGTGCGCACGGTGAAGAACCCGGTGTCGCTGGCGCGCCTCGTGATGACGAAGACGAAGCACGTGCTGCTGATGGGCGACGGCGCCGAGCAGTTCGCGACGCTGCAGAACGTCGAGCGCGTGCCGAACACGCATTTCGACACCGAGCACCGTCGCCAGATCCTCGACGAGGTGCTTCAGGAACGGGCGCGCACCGGCCGCGCCGACGGCCCTGCACAGCAGGCGGGGGCCTACGGCACCGTCGGCTGCGTCGCGCGCGATCGCGACGGACGCCTCGCCGCGGCGACCAGCACCGGCGGCATGACCGGCAAACGCTTCGGCCGCGTCGGCGACACGCCGGTGATCGGCGCCGGCAATTGGGCCGACGGCACCGTCGCCGTCAGCTGCACCGGCACCGGCGAGCAGTTCATCCGCCATGCGGTCGCGCACTCGATCACGGCCCGCATGCAGCTGGCGCGCGAGACGCTGGCGCAGGCGACCGACGCGCTGGTGCGCCGCACGCTGCAGGAAGGCGACGGCGGGCTGATCGCGGTCGACAAGCACGGCAACCTCAGCGCGCCGTTCAACAGCGAAGGCATGTATCGCGGCCTCGCCGACAGCAACGGGCGCTTCACCATCCGCATCTTCGAGGATTGACGTGCGTCGTTCTTCGTGCGTGCTGCTGCTCGTCGCACTCGCGGCGTGCCACGTCTCGCGAACGTCGTCCAACGCCTCGAGCTGGCACGAAGCCGCGCAGGAGCGCGCGCTCGCCGCCGCGAACGGCCGGCTGCTGCTGGTCGGCGGCGGCCTCGACGACGACACCCGCTCCGTCTACGAACTGCTGCTCGAAGCACCGGCCGGGCAGTCGCCGCACGTCGTCGTCGCCACCGCGGCGACCGGCCCCGAAGACGTCGAAGCCACCGACAAGAGCGAAGCGCTGCGCGCGTGGTCGCCGACCACCAAGGTCTCGGTCGTGCGCCGCGCGACGTCGACCGCCGACACGGTTGCCACGCTGCAGACGGCGACTTCGGTGTTCTTCACCGGCGGCGACCAGAAGCGCATCACCGAGCGCTATCGGCCGAGTGGCGCACCGACGCCCGAGTTCGCGGCGCTGCTGGCTGTGCTCGCGCGCGGCGGCATCGTCGGCGGCGGCAGTGCTGGCTGCGCGATGATGGGCGAGCAGATGCTGCTCGGTGGTCGTTCGGCGCAGGCGCTCGGCGTGCCGGACACGTCGGGCGACGGCGAGCCGTCGCCGATCGGGCCGCGGCTCGGCTGGGGCATGGGGTTCCTGCCCGGCCTGTTGACCGACTCGCACTTCTTCGAACGCGACCGGATCGGCCGCCTCGCCGCGGCGCTGCGGCAAGGCCCCGATCGCCTCGGCCTCGGCGTCGGCGAGGACGCCGCGGTGCTGGTCGAACTGGCGAGCCGCACGCTGGTCGGCGTCACGCCGAGCGAGTCGCTGTTCGTCGACGGCACGTTCGCGCAGCGCGAGGGCTCGGTGCTGTTCGGGCTGCGCGCGCGCCTGCTCGGCCAGGGCGAACGGCTCGCGATCGCGCCGCTCGGCGCCGCGGCCCCGCCGCGATTGCCTGACGCGCCAGGGCGCCAGGTGCCGGTGGTCGAGCCGGGCCAGAACCGCCAGCTCGCATCGTGGCGCCTGTTCCGCCACGCGATGGTGCCGGGCAGCGGTGTGCACGAACTGCGCTGCGACGGCTTCACCGTGCGCGCGATGCCGGCGGGCGATGGCGTCGTGTTCGAACTGGTGGCGGGGACCACGCTCGCCGAGCCGCGTTGAGAAGCGTGCGCGGTCGCGTCGCGTCTTCGTTATGGTGACGCGCCGATGCGCTCGCTCGTCCTCGTCGCCGTGACCACGGTGTTGCTCGCCGTCGCCGTGCGCGTCGCGTGGCTCGGCGACGACGCCTACATCACGCTGCGCACCGTCGAGAACTGGTGCAGCGGGCTCGGCCTGCGCTGGAACCTCGTCGACCGCGTGCAGACGTTCACGCACCCGCTGTGGATGCTGCTGCTGGCCGCCGGGCGCGCGCTGACCGGCGAGGTCTACTTCACGACGCTCGGCATCTCGCTCGCGCTGTCGACGGTCGCGATCGTGCTGCTGCTGCGCCGCGCCGCGCGGCCGACGGCGATGCTGGCGGTCGGCCTGCTGCTGCTCGGCACGCGCGCGTTCACCGACTACACGACGTCGGGCCTCGAAACACCGCTGACCTACGTGCTGCTGCTCGCGTTCGCCGGCGTCGTGCTCGACGAACGATCCAGCCCGGAGCGGCCGGCGCACGAACGCTTCGGCAAGGCGGCGCTGCTGGCGGCGCTGCTGGCGACGAACCGCATGGACCTCGCCCTCGTGTGTGCTCCGGCACTGCTGGCGATGGTACCGGCGGTCGGCGTGCGCCCGGCGCTGCGGCAGGCACTCGCCGGCGGGGCGCCGTTCTTCGCGTGGCTGCTGTTCGCGGCGATCTGGTTCGGCAGCCCGTTCCCGGTGACCGCGCACGCGAAGGCGTTCGGCGTCGGCATCCCAGCACTCGAGCTGGCGCAACAGGGCCTGCGCTATGCGACGTTCGCGCTGCGCGACGATCCGCTGCTGCTGCCGGCGATCGTGCTCGGCCTCGTCACCGGCCTGCGCGGTCCGGGGCGCTGGCTCGCGGTCGGCGCGCTGCTCTACTGCGGCTACGTGGTGAAGGTCGGCGGCGACTTCATGGCCGGCCGCTTCTTCCTGCCGCCGTTCGTGGTGGCGATGGCGATCCTGGCGCCGTCGCTGGCGAAGCGTCCGCAGCGTTCGTGCGCGGTCGCGATCGGCGCCCTGCTGCTGGCGGCGCTCGGTGGCGTGCCACAATGGCTGCGCAGCCCCGCGTCCGACACGCCGCCGAGCGAAGCGCAGATCGAGGCGCAGCACGGCATCGTCGACGAACGTCGCATCTACTACCCGGTGCTCGGCCTGTTCAGTCCGACGCGGCAGATCCCGGTCGCCGGCGCGCTCGAGGCGATCGCGTTCCCCGAAGGCCGCAGCGCGCGCTGGTTGCTGGTGAACGGCGCCGTCGGCATCCCCGGCTACCAGACGAGCCCGCGCGGCCACCTTCTCGATCCGCTGCTGTGCGATCCGCTGCTGACGCGCTTGCCGGCGCGCGACCCGGCGCACTGGCGCATCGGCCACGTGCTGCGGCGCGTGCCCGAAGGTTACTACGAGACGGTGCTGACCGGCGAGAACCGGCTGCACCATGCGGGTCTGCGCCGCTACTACGACGCGCTGCGCACGCTGACGCAGGCGCCGGTGTTCGAAGGCGAACGGCTGGCGACGCTGCTGCGCATGGCGGTGGGCTCGTACGACGCCGACTTCCGCGCCTTCGTCGCCGAGCAGTACCGCCAGCCGCCGCGCTTGCCGGTGGCGCTCGCGGACCTGGCGACGCCGGTGCCGCTCGGCGCCTATTGGTTCGACGCACCGACGGCGCGCATCGTCTACGACGGTGGCCTCGCCGTGGCGCTCGGTGGTGCGCGTCGCGAACGCACGGTGCAGTTGCAGGTCGCCGGCCACTTCGTCGGCTACCGGCTGCGCTTCGTGCGCGACGACGTCGTCGTCGGCGAGGCGAGGGGCGTGCCCGAGCCACTGACCGGCGTCGGCGAGCTGCGGGCGCTCGCCGGCATGCACGAACAGCGCTTCGCGGTGCCCGCCGAAGTGGTCGCGTACGACACGCTGTGGGTCGACTTCGTCGAACGGCCGGGTTCGGAACGCGCGGTCGGACCGGCGGCGATCGGCGCGCTGCGGCTCCTGCCCTGACGGCGATCGGGGCTGGCTCGCGCTAGCATGCGCCCCGTGCGAACGGCTCGTCGATGGCTCTGGCTCGCGGGGATCGGGCTCGCGCTCGCCGCCTGGTGGTGGGCGAGTTCACCGCTCGCTGCACCCCTGCCGGTGGATGCCGGTGGCACGAACGCGCCGACCGTGGTCGAGCCAGCGGCGCAGCAGGCGGCGGTCGAACGGGTGCTGGCGCCGGAAGTGGCGCCCGCGGCGGCGGCGAACGAGTCTGCGAACGAGCGCGCGCACGGCCTCACGGT
>CANGSN010000202.1 GCA_947455805.1 Planctomycetota bacterium | reverse complement strand
TGGCACGACCTGCTGGCGCCACTCGTCGCCGTCGACGCCCATTCGCTCTACGGATGCGAAGCGTTCGAGAAGGCGTTCGCGCGCGACGACGCCGGCAAGCCCGCTCCGGGCTCGCTGCTGGCGGTGATCGCCCAGCGGCGCAAGGTGCTGCTCGACGACGCCGCGATGGCCGGCGCCTGGCCGGAAGTGAGCGGCGCGAAGGCGACGGCGGCAGTCGGCAACGACGGCCACTTCACGCTGCAGGTCACGGCCAGCGCCAGCAAGGACGCGCAACAGGTGCGGCTGTGGGCCGATCGCGGCGACTTCGGCAGCTACGAGCTGGTGGTGATGCACGACGACGGCAAGCACGGCGACGGCGGCGCCAACGACGGTGTGTTCGGTGCGTCGCTGCCGCCGGTCGAAGGCAAGACGCAGTGGCGCTGGTGGGTCGAGGTCGTCGGCGCGTCGGGCCACGTCGCCACGGCGCCGGCCGGCAACGGCGCGCTGCCGTTCGTCTGGCAGGCGCCCAACAACAGGAAGCCGAAGTAGGCGCCGCGGGCGGAGCACCACCTCTACAGCAGCGGCGCGCAGACGACGCGGAAGCCGATCGCCGACGTGCTCTCGTTCGGCCCGGCACACGTGCGATGGGCCGAGCGCAGCGCGACGAGGCTGCTGGCGTAGCTGCCGCCACGCAGCACACGCAGTGGACCGGTAGCGACGAACGGATCGACCGCGGCGCCTGGCGCGTAGCTGGCCTGGCCGTTCCACGCGTCGGCGCACCACTCGAGCACGTTGCCGTGCATGTCGCACAGGCCCCACGGATTCGGCGTACGCGTGCCGACGGGCGCCGTCGCTCCCCCAGCGACGCAGTAGGAAGGTTCCTGGAAGAAGTTCGCCTGCGCACACGTCGGCGGCATCCCCGAACTCCACTCGCTCACCGTGCCGGCGCGGCAGCAGTACTCCCATTCCGCCTCCGTCGGCAAACGATAGACGTAGCCCGGCGGCAGCCGACCGGCCGCGGCTTCGCTTGCGGACAGCGCCTCGCAGTAGGCGACGGCATCGAGCCAACGGACGCTGTCGACGGGGCGGTCGCTGCCGACGAAGAACGACGGCTGGCTGCCGGTCATGGCTGCATACTCGGCCTGGGTGACCTCGCAGCGCCCCATCCAGAACGGCCGCGAGATCGTCACGTCGGCGAGCGGCAGCTCGACGATCGTCCACGGCAGCCACTGTGCTTGCAGGCCAGAGCCGCGCACGTAGGTGCCGGACAGGATCGGCAGCATGCCATCGCGCACGCGCAGCACGTCCAACGTCACGGTCTGCGTCGCGACCCCGAACGCGCCAGCGTCGAGGCGGAACGTCAACACGGACGAGGCCGGCGCGTTCGCACTACCGCCGACCAGCACGAGACGATCGTCGAGCAGTGCCAGCTGCAGCAGCGGATTGCTCTGCTGCGCGAGGGTCAGCACGTTGCCGGGCAGGACCTGCACGCCGACAACCGGCGTGGGCAGCGGCGACGGGAACGGCGTCGCGACCACGCCGGTGACCGCAGTCGTCACCGTCGCCTGCAGCAGCGCCGCTTCGTCCGCCGCAGCGAACACGCCTTGCACGCGCACGTCCGCGAGTTGCCGATCCGCAGCCGACAGACCGCGCAGCGCAACTTCGGCGCGCAGGACGTGCGGCGAGCCGGCCACCAACCACGACAGGGGCTCCAAGGCGCCGACCGACGCAGCGGAAGATGTCGCCGACGGCGCGATCCCCACCAGCAGGTTCGGATCGCCGTCGAAGGCGAACCGACGATCGTAAGCGTTCGCCGCCCCAACCATCGCCTGCACCATCTGCACGCCGCCAGCGACGGCGAGGCCCGTCGCCAGCAGGTCGTCACCTTCGGTGGCGGCGAGCCACCGCCCGATCGCCAGTGCGGCCGCCGCGGTCCGCCACGCCTCGACACTGGCGCGCACCTGCTGCCGCATCGACTCGGGATCCGCCAGCGGCCCAGCACTGGCGGGCGGCGTCAACGGGCCAGCGTCCAGCTGCGGCGTGGCGAGCAAGAGCAACTCGAACGCGTTCTTCTCGGCCAGCGAGGCGTCCAGCGCCATTGCCGCGAACGACGATCGCAGCAATTCGAGACGATCGAGGTCCGCGATCAACGACGTGGCGAGCGCTGGATCGCGCAGAGAGGTCAGTTGGCCGCGCAAGGTCGCGAGCCGCGCCGTGGTTTCGGTCGCGAACTGCTGCACGTCGCCTTCCGGATCCGAAGTCCATGGGGTCGGCGCGACGGCGGCGCGCGCCCGTGCCTTGCCCCCGAGGATCGCGACCTCGACGTCGTAGTTGCCCGGCGGCAGCCCGCGCGGCACGACGGTGGCAAGCCGCGCTGTCGTCAGCGCGATCCAGGTGCTGGAGCCATAGGCGACGCCTCCGGCCGACCAGACTCCCGAGGACACCGCTCCCGCGGAGAACACTGGCGCCGGCGCCTCGAACGTGATCACGGCGCTGCCCCGCGTCGTCGCCACGCCAAGGTCGACCACGAGGTCCTGCTGCGGCGGCTCGACGATCGGGCCACCGCCACCACCGCCGCCACCGCAGGCGGCGACGGCCACGAACCACGTCGGGACGAACGAACGCAACGGCGGCCTGGGCATCGGCATGGCAGGAACGGGCGGGCCGGGGGCCCGCGGTGCTGGCTTCTGCGCAATGGGGGCGACTCCCACCGCGGCAAGGCAACTATGCCGACCCAGGCCAGCGTATCGAGGCAAGGCGTTCTTCCCAGGTCACTCGACCGCGAGGACGCCGGATCGACGTCCCTCAGGCCAGCCAGTCGCGCACCTGGTCGCGCAACTCGGAGAGACCGAAGTCCGCCTCGGCGCTGACCCAGAACACGTCGCCGATGTCGACCTCGCAGGCCGCCGCCAGGTCGATGCGGCGCCGTTCGCGCTGCGACGGCTTGATCTTGTCGCGCTTGGTCGCGATCAGCGCCACGTCGAGGTCGTGCTCGCGCAGCCAGCCGAGCATGTGCAGGTCCGAATCCGTCGGCCCGATCTCGCCGTCGAGCAGCAGCAGCGCCTTGGTCAGGTTCTCGCGCCCGAGCAGATAGCCCTCGAGCATCGGCAACCAGCCCTCCCGCAGCTTCTTCGGCGCCTGGGCGTAGCCGTAGCCAGGGCAGTCGACCAGCGTGCCGCGCCCGCGCTCGACCTGGAAGCAGGTCAGCACCTGCGTGCGCCCCGGCGTCGCCGAGACTTGTGCCAGGCGCTGGCCGGCGAGCGCGTTCAGCAGCGACGACTTGCCGACGTTCGAGCGGCCGAGGAACGCGACCTCGGCGGAGGTCTCCGGCAGTTGGCCGACGTCGGGCACTGCGGCGACGAACTTCAGTTGCAAGGCGCGGCTCATGGGCAGCGATCGTGGCGGATCGCGGCGGCGGTTGCGACAAGCGCTTGTGGGAAGCGAGCGGGCCGGACGACCACTACCGCCGCAGTTCGAACGCCGATGTCGCCACCACGCGCCCGTTGACCAGCAGCTCGACCGCATGCCGGCCGGGTCGATCGGTGCGCACGGTGACCTTCTGCAGCGAGTGGCGCTTCTGCAGCGGCTTCGTCGCCCCGGCCGGCAGCGTCAGCTTCCAGCCCTTCCACACCTTCGGCGACGTCGAGCCATCGGCGAGCACGCGGTGCACGACGTAGTCGACGACGAGCTTCTGCTCGCGGCGCGCCGACGAACGCAACTCCACCACCAGCTCGACCGCACCGCCGATCCGCGCCACCGGAGGCTCGATCGCCAGCGTCGCCGAACCGCACAGCGCCGCGTCGAGCCCGAACGCCGCCAGCACCGCGCGGTCGCCCTTCTTCACCAGCGTGCGGCTCGCGTGCTGCAGCAGGGCCACGCGCGTCGGCGGCGCGTCCGGCAGGAAGCGCTGCAGCCAGTCGGCGACGACGCGCGGATGGTCCTTGGCGATGTCGTTCAGGTGGTTGGCGACGCTGCGGCGCACGTAGTCGCTCTCGTCGTCCTGCAGGCGTTCGAGCAGCGGCAGCGTCGGTGCTGGATCCTGCACGAAGCGCTGCAGCCGGATGCCCCACGGCAGCCGCGGGCGCGAACCTTCGCTGACGAGGCGCCGCACGTGCGCACTCGGATCGTCGCACCATCCACGCAGCGTGCGCAGCACCAGCGGTTCGTGCGCGACCAGGAACGGCCGGATCGCGAACTCCGCGGTCAGGCGCTGCGTCAGCGCGTGCAGGCAGCGCAGCGCGCGTTCGGGATGCGCGAGGCCACGCAGCGCCACGAACTCCGTCAGCGGCCAGACGATCCAGCCGGCGAGCCCGGCGTCGCTGCAGCGCAGCGACTTCAGCTCGAGCTCCGCCTGCGGCGGCGCCAACGTCGCCTCGAGAACGTCGCACGCGCGCGCGAACTCGGCGGGCAGGTGCGCGGCCAGCGCCTGCGCCACGTGCTGCACCCGTTGCTTCAGTTCGAGCCTGGCGAGGCCCGAGGTCGCCTGCTGCACGAACGCCGCGCGCGGGAACGCTCGCCACGCGCGCTGCAGGTACTGCGCCGCCGCCTCGACCAAGGCTGCGTCGATCCAGTTCTTGAACGGCTCGACCATCGCGGCGCTGTTTGTAGCTGCGGCGTATGGACGCACCAACGAACGGTGCGCACGATCGCGACCCCGAGAGTCCACCATGAAGAACGTCCTGTTCGCCACCGTCGCCACGGCCGCGGTGTGCCTCGCCCAGGTTCCCGATGCGCCGACGACGTCCGCACCCGCCGTCGCCGCGACCCTGCCGGCCACCCCGCATCTCCTGCTCGACACCGTCGGCCCCGACGGCTGGCGCACGCGGCTCGGCCCGACCAACCTCGGCTCGCTGCTCGCCTCGGAGCAGGGCCGCGCGTTGTGGCAGCCGAGCGTGCTGCCGATGCTCGGCCAGGTGAAGGCGATGCTCGGCGGCGACGAAGCGGGCACCGCGGCGGAACAACGGCTGCTCGGCCACCAGGGCCGCATCCGCATCGGCGTGTGGCTCGACCTCGAGGCGCGCAACGCCGGCGATGCGATCGCGATGGCGACGCTGATCGAAGGCGACGGGCGCACCGACCTCCAAAGCCTGGCCAGCGACCTGAGCAACCTGATGGCGATGGCGATCGGCGGCGACGAGGGCAAGCTCGATCTCGCCGGGGCTCGGCGCGAAGTGCGGCGCCAGGACGGTGCCGCGTTCGTGCTGCCGTTCGTCGACGGCAACCACGTGCTGCTGGCCACTGGCCCGGAAGCGATGGTGCCGGCGGTGTTCGCGGCGATGCAGAAGCTCGGCGCCGACGCGACCGGCAAGCCGCCGCTGCCGAACACGCCGGCCCTGCGCCTGCAGCTCGACCTGGCGCCGCTGATCGCCAACACGATCGCGAAGGAAGGCGCCCGCGACGGCGCGATGATGAAGGGCCTCGGCCTGCCGAGCCTCGGCCAGCTGGCGATGGGCGTCGCCGCCGCCGGGCCGCACGTGCAGTTCGAACTGGCGCAGCAGTTCACCAGCGACGAACGCGGACTGTTCGCCGCCTTGCTGCCGGCCACCGCGGGCGTGCCGATGCTGCATGCGCTGGTGCCGGCGCACGCGGCGTCGTGGAAGGTCGGCCGCTTCGACTTCCACGGGCTCTACCGCGCCGCGATCACCGCCCTCGCCGGCATGCAGGAGCAGACGACCGCCGAGTTGACGGAGGAACTGCGCAAGGACTGCGGCATCGACCCCGACAGCGAGCTGCTGGCGCACGCCACCGACGAGATGCTGTTCTGGCACGGCCCGCTCGACGACCTCGACCGCATCGAGCGCACCGACTGGACGCTCGCCATCGGCCTGCGCGATCGCGACGCGTTCGCGAAGGGCCTGACGACACTGCTGCAGCACGGCAAGCCGATGCTGATGCGCGAAGAGGCGGTCACCGTCGACGGCGTCGAACTGCTGCGCTACGGCAGCTTCGGCTACGACCTGTGGCTGGCGGTCGGACCGAAGCACTTCGTGCTCGCCGGCGGCAAAGGCGCGCAAGCGAACGTCGCAGCACTACTGCGCGCGGCCAAGAGCGCACCGGCTGACGCGCTGGCGGCGAAGGCGATGGCCGACCTGCAACGCCACCTGCCGCCCGGCTGCAACGGCCACGCGCGCTCGGAGATCGGCGGCTTCGCGGCGCTGCCGGTCGCCTGGTGGACGATGGCGCTGCGCGAGTTCGTGCCGATCGTGCCGTTCGGCGGCGACGGCGCCGAAGAGGACGACGAGGCGCGCAACCAGCGCCGCGAGCTGCTGAAGGCGCACCAGCTCGACGTCGTGCGCACCGCG